>CBCSOI010000197.1:0-3709 GCA_965141595.1 uncultured Atopobiaceae bacterium
CGGCGCGAGGGGGCTCCCGTAGGTGCGGTAGCCGTCGGCGTCGGGCCCGCCCCAGCCTGTGGCGCCCCACGAGAGGTCGCACCCCACCTGGGTGGTGGACCTCACGGCCAGGGCCCGCACGTAGCACGGGGTGCCGCCGTCGTTCCTCACCCGCACGCTCTTCTTGACCCAGCCCTCGCGCTTGGGCTCCGGGTCGAAGTCCTCGACCACGCGGACAGACTCCCCGCGCACCGAGAGGGTGTTGGCCACGGGCCCGGCCCCGGCACTCAGGAAGGCCAGGGCCGGCGTCGCGGCGGCCGCCAGCAGGACGGCCAGGGTCCAGGCCGCCGCCACCCTCGCGGGCGGCCCGGAACCCCGCGTCCCGCGCCTCATGCCGGGACCTGCTCCCCAGCGGCGTCGAGGCCCTGCAGCGCCTCCCAGGCCTCGACTGCCGAGGCGAAGCCGTGGGCCTGCACGCCGAACCCTCGGACGTCGACGGAGCAGGTGCCGGAGACGGACCCCTCGAGGACGTCGGCCATGGTGACCGACGTGAACACGGGCGGGGTCTCGGCGCCCACGGCCACGGTCCCCTTGGCGAGGTAGGTGTGGACCGTCGACGTGCCGTCGCCGGAGGTGCGGGGCTCCCCGTACTCCTCCCATCCCTCGCCGAGCTCCCACAAGAAGAGCTCTGCCGGAGCCGGGTCCTGCCTCCGCCCGTCAGCGCCCACGAGCGACACCGTGCGAACGGGCACGGTCACCTGGGCCATGCACCAGCACTCGACGCCGGCCTCGTTGGCGACACGCGGGTCCTTGGCCACCGTCTGGCCGGGCACGACGCCCTGGGCGGCGTCGGGGACGCCGTCTCCATCGGGGTCGGCGGTGTCCCAGGCCGGCTCCCTCACGGAGACGTCGAGGCGCTCGGCGACCGAGACGACGTTGGTCACGGAGTCGGTGTCGGTGAAGAACGCGACCGCCCCGCCCACCGCGACGGTGCCCACGAGCGAGGCGGAGAGCACGGCGACGGCTGCCCTCCTCGCGTTCCTCTGGCGCCTCAACCTCCACAGTGCGGGTTTTCCCTTCATGGCTCCTCCTTCTCTCCTAGCCCACGACGGGGCGTTTGCGACGGTTCCTCCCGTGGCCCCGGGCGTCTCGCGACCGGGGCGGGAGCAGGCAGATGGCGGCGTCCGCGGCGACGAGGGCGCCCACGGCGGCGGCACGGTGCTCAGTGAGGGCCGTGAGCGCGGCCCCCGCGCCCGGCACGCTGAAGACGAGCCGGCCCTCCACGGCGTCGACGGGCACCTCGCCGGGGTCGGGCTCCTCGTTGCGGTCTCCCCGGCAGGTGACCGAGGCGCCATCGCCGGACACGGAGACCACACGGTGCAGCACGGTCGTCCCTGAGCGCCGGTAGGCCACCACGTCGCCCACCTGCGGCACCTCGCCGCCGAGCGGGGCACAGACCGCCAGGGCGCCCACGGGCACCGACGGCCCCATGGAGCCCGTGGCCACGGCGAGGGCGCCGAGGCCGAGCGCCTCCCCTCCAAGGGTGACGAGGGCCGCGAGGGCCAGGACGGCGAGCTGGACGTTGACGACGGTCGAGCGGACCCGGCCCATGGCCGCCTCCTCGGGGTGCGCGGGGCGGCCGCGGCCCATGGCGGTGCCGTGCGGGGCTCGCTCCTGGTTCCTGTGGTTGTGGTGGGTGGGGCCCGCTCGGGGCGGGCGGGGCGGTCCGGATCGGCCCAGGCCGTGGCGGGTGCGGTCCCGCAGGGGGGGGTGACGCGCCCGCCGCTTCCGGAGGGAGGTCGCACGGCCCCCGGGCTCCCGGGGGCCTGTCCCTCTGTTTCCGTGGCACCCATTATGGGGACGGGCCGCTACCGGCGCCCGCGGCGACCCCCGAATCCGCCCTTGAGCGTGAGATGAACTGTTTCTCCACAAGGCCGAGAGACCGGGGCATAAAAAATGCCCTCTCCCATGGGAGAGGGCCTGGAAGGTTCCCTATATCGTCGCGGTAGCCACCGCGACGCCCGAGGCGCCGCTAGCGGCGCCGGCGACCTTGCTGGGGCATCTGTGCCATCTGCCCCATCATGCGCTTCATGGCCTTGGGGCTCATGTCGCCCGAGCTCGCCATGGCGCGGATGCGCCCCATCATCCGGTTCATCTCGCCCCACTGCTTGAGGAGCGCGTTGACCTCCTGCACGGTGCGGCCCGAGCCCTTGGCGATGCGCGAGCGCCGCATGCCGTTGATGATCTTGGGACGGGCGCGCTCCTCGGGCGTCATGGAGCGGATCATGGCCTCGATGCGGGTGAGCGAGCTGTCGTCCACCGCGTCCCCGCCCATCTGGCCGAGCATGCGCTCGCCGCCGGGCAGCATGGAGATGATCTTCTGGACGCCGCCCATCTTCCGGATGGACTGCAGCTGATGGAGCATGTCGTCCATGGTGAGGCCCTCGCGCAGCATCTTCTCGGCGCGGGCGACCTGCTCCTCGTCGGCGGCCTGCTGGGCGGCGTCGATGATGCCGTAGAGGTCGCCCATCCCGAGGATGCGCTTGGCCATGCGGTCGGGGTGGAAGACCTCGAGGGAGTCGGGCTTCTCGCCCATGGAGACGAACTTGATGGGCTTGCCCGTGACCTGCCGCACCGAGAGCGCGCCGCCGCCGCGGGCGTCGCCGTCGAGCTTGGACATGATGACGCCGTCGAAGTCCGTGCGCTCGGCGAACTCGGAGACGACGTTGACGATGTCCTGGCCGGTCATGGCATCGACCACCATGAGCACCTGGTCCGGGCGGACGGCGGCCTTGATGTCCACGGCCTCCTGCATCATGGCCTCGTCGATCTGGAGGCGTCCGGCGGTGTCGACGATGACGACGTCGCGCAGCGTGTCCACGGCCTCCTGGACGGCGCCGCGCGCGATGTCCACCGGATGGGCGCCGTCGCCGCGGAAGACGGGCACACCGAGCTCGCCGCCGAGGGTGGCGAGCTGGTCGGCGGCCGCGGGGCGATAGACGTCGCAGGCTGCGAGCAGCGGGCTCTTGCCCTGCCTCTTGAGCAGGTATGCCAGCTTGGCGGCCGCCGTGGTCTTGCCGGATCCCTGGAGGCCCACGAGCATGATCACGTTGGGGATGCGGTTCTGGGCGAGGACGAGCCTGGACTCCGTGGAGCCGAGGAGCTCGGTGAGCTCGTCGAGCACGATCTTGACGACGTTCTGGGAGGGCGTGAGCGAGTCGAGCACCTCGCTCGTCATGCAGCGCTCCTTGCAGGCGGCCACGAATCGCTTGACGACCTTGAAGTTGACGTCGGCCTCGAGGAGGGCGAGCCGGATCTCGCGCATGGCGACGTTGATGTCGTCCTCCGTGAGGCGCCCCTTGCCGCGGAGCTTGTCGAAGGTGTCCTGGAGTCGGTCGGACAGGCTGTTGAACATGGGACCCCTATTCCTCGCCCACCAGGGCGCGACAGAAGGCCTGGGCGTCGAAGCGCTGGAAGTCCTCGATGGACTCCCCCACGCCGATGCGCAGGATCGGGAGCTGCAGGGTGTGGCTGATGGCGACGGCGATGCCGCCCTTGGCGGTGCCGTCGAGCTTGGTGACGATGACGCCGTCGAGGTCGAGGGCGTCGTCGAACTCCTTGGCCTGGGACAGGCCGTTCTGGCCCGTGGTGGCGTCGATGACGAGCACGACGGAGACGGGCATCGGGGAGCGCTTTCGCGTGACCGAGACCACCTTGGCGAGCTCGCGCA
>CBCSOI010000198.1:0-3700 GCA_965141595.1 uncultured Atopobiaceae bacterium
GGCGCCGTGGCAGCAGCGACGTCGACGGCCGCCCCGGGCCCCAGCCCTGCGGCGGCGAGGGCCCGGGGACCGAGGACGGTGTCGGGGGCCTGGCCCTGGGCAACGAGGGCGAGGGCCTTGCACACGGTGCCGAGGTAGGTCCTCTTGGAGACCCCGGGGACGGAGAACGTCGCGGGGCTCTCGGGGGCCGCGTAGGTGGCGCCGGCGGAGGCCTCGAGCCAGCGGCCCCTCATGGCCCGGTTCTGGGTGAGGGCGGCGCATCCCTCGGCGAGGAGCGCCTCCTCGGGTGCCAGGGCGCCGGGCTCGGCAGGGGTCCCCATGACGTCTGCGAGGGTGCCGCTCCAGTCGGCCACGGCCACGTCGGCGACGCGGGAGGGTGCGGTGAGGGCGAGCCAGGCACCGCCCATGGTCTTGAAGGCGCAGCGGCCGAAGCCGGGCACCTCCACGGAGACGGGGCACTGGTAGTCGAGGCCCCGGGGGTCGTAGTCGTTGGCGGTGAGGTGGCCGCGGGTACGCTCCACGGCCATTCGGGCCGCCCCCTCGGCGCCCCCGGGGGCAGCGGCGTCCACGGCCTCGCGGCGGAAGCCCCAGGCGCCCCCGGACTTCTCCCCCGGAATCTCCCCCGTCGCGGCCTTGCGGCGAACCGTGGTCTCGGAGACCCCGAGGGCCTCCGCGGCCTGGCGGGTGCCGACCACCTCGTCGCCCTTCCCGGCGGCCGCGAAACGTCCCGCGAGGAGCGCCGCGAGCTCGTCGGGCACCTCCACCCGGTCGGTGAAGGGGTCCGCCACGGCCACGGGCACGGCGGCCTCGGCGCAGGCGGCCATGACGGACCCGGTCACCGTGGACCGTCCCTGACGGTCCTTCCAGTCGCCGTCCTGGCCCCACCAGGCGATGCAGACGTCTGCCACAGACGCCATGGCGCGGTTTCTCGCCCCCATGGCGGCAGACCAGCGGGCGGAGTGGTCGTCGGCCACGGCCGTGACGTCGTCCGCCCGGGCGACGCGGGCCTCGAAGGCGTCGCGGCCGAACAGGCCGCCCGGGGACCAGCGGTCCTCCTGGCCGGTGAACGGAAGGACGACGGAGCTGGTGACGGAGATGTCCGGGCGGCGGGTGGCGAGGGCGGCCGCGGCGTCCAAGGCGACCTGCTCGAAGCCCTGGTTGGCGCCGCTCACGACCCGCAGGGAGGTCGCCCCGGCGCGATCCGCCAGGCTCTCGAGGACCTCCGCGGTCCGCTCCTCGGCCCTCTCCCAGTCCTCCCGGGACTGGCTTCCGGAGTACCCGAAAAAGCGGCCCGAGACCTTGGCCCCGGAGGCTCCGGCGATGCGCCCGGGACGGGGGCCGCAGACGACGACGGTGAGGCAGCCCTCCGGCGACGGCGGGACGGCGGCCGGGGCCTTCTCGGGGGCGGCCGCACGCCCGCGGGAGATCTCGGGGGTCGGCTCGGGTGCGGCCTCGGGGGCGACCTCGGGCGTCGAGGCATCCTCTGCCGCGTTCCCCCTCTCGGCCCCCCTCCCGTGCCCTGCCGCCCGGATCGCGGAGGCCCTCCGGACAGGCTCCGCCGAGGCGGACTTCCCCCGGGACGCCGCAGGGGACCCCTGGGGGGTCACGACCCTGCCTCCGATGCTGCCCTGGGTCCTCGCCCGGGTCTTGGCGTCGTCGTAGAGGCGGCCGATCCAGGAGTGGTCGCCGAAGATGCCGGGGCAGGCCACCCCGAGGTGCTGGAGGATCCCCGCCATGACCACGCGGCCCGGGATCGGCCCCGGGGTGGCGCCTCCCGCCGCCTGGGGCTCGACGCCGTCGTCGCAGACGGCCACGACGGTGGAGGCCTCCGACGACATCGCCCTCATCCACTGGATCTGGCGCTCAACGGTGCGGCCGGCGGGTCCGCCGTCGAGGTCGACGAGGGACTCCAGGTGGGCCGGGAGCTCCGAGGCGGTGCCGGTGAAGGCGAGGTGGGGGGCGCTTCGGTGCCTCTCCCCCGCCACGGCCGCGCTGTCGGCGGCGAGATCCACCAGGTAGTCGACCTTGCCGTCGGCGAGAAGCCGGCGACCCTCCCGGGACGTGCAGAACGTGAGCATCTTGGAAACCCCTTTCACCGCCAATGGGACCTATCGGTTTTCAGGGGATTCTCTGGCATGGGGGCGACCGCTGTTCCCGGTACAGGACATTCAGCCGGGCCGGACCCGGACCGGCTCACATCGCCGCAGGTAGAAAAGGGTGGGCCCCGGACCCGGGGACCGTTCGTCCCTAGGGGGCCGGGGCCTGTCGCAGCCCTACCGGGGCGCACATGGCTGACAGCCTGACGAGGAGGGCCTCCACGTCGTCGGGCGGGCAGAACCTGGCCCAGGCCTCGCCGCAGGCGGGGAGGTCCTTGCGGCTGCAGCACACCAGGGGCAGTCCCGCGCGGTACCGGGCATCGACCACCTGGAAGAGCACGGACACCGACCAGGCGCTCGCCCGCTCGCTGCCGAGGTCGTCCAGGACGAGCAACCCGGCCGAGGAGGCATCCGCTACGGGGTCCGGCCCGCCCTCGAAGGAGACCCTCGCCTTGGCGAGAAGGTCGCTCACCGTGGTCATGCGGCAGCTCCTGCCCTCGCCCGCCCAGACCACGCAGCCCCGGTCGTCCTCGCATGTGACGAGGTTCGACTCCACCCAGGCTGCGGCCACCTGGGCGGCGAGCGTCGTCTTGCCGGTGCCCGATGGGCCCCAGAGGCAGAAGCCGCAGCCCGAACGGCAGGCCTCGGCCATGGCGGGGGCCGCAGGGTTCACCTCGCAGGCGAGGGCCCGCTCGGGGATTCCCGACCTCCTCACGATCCTCCGTCTGGCCGCACGGATCACGGCGCGGCCCCGCTCCTCGCGTGCGGACACGATTGCCGCAGCCTCCCCGTCGCACCCACAGGGGCCCGGGAGGCCGACCGTGCGGCCGCAGTGGGGGCAGACCCATGGCCTGAAGGCCATGGCGATGGACGACGCGGCCCGCGTGATGGAGCCTCTCTCCGTCACGGCGCCACCCCCTTTCGGTTGGACCAGGCGAACCTCGAGAAATCCGTGCGGGCCCCGTCCCGCCTGGCGCGGAGCAGATGGTCTGCGAAGGTGTCCTCGTCGAAGACCTTGGAGGGCTTGACCATGGATGCCGTGCCCTCGTCGCTCCCCCACCGCCCCGCGAGGTCCGAGGCCACCGCCCGGAGGTCTTCCGCTGACCTTCCCCGGGCAAGGAGGGAGACGATGGGGGCGAGGTTGGCCTCGGTGGGACGGAACCTTTTGCCGGACGCGTCGTTGAAAAACGCCAGGACGTCCCTGGCCTCCCGGTCCAGGGTGCCCTTCCCTTCCAGGTCCAGAAGGGCCCGGCCGAGGCCCGAGGCAGGCGGCTGCGATACGCCGGCCCTGAACCTCAGGTAGAGCATGAGGCCCTCGGCGTCGTCCGATTCCAGGCAGAGCGAGACCTGCTCGGCGGTAAGGCAGACCGGGCCCGCCCCATGGCCGACCGCCCCCGGGGCCCCGGCCCTTGCCGGGGTCCGGTCCGAGCAGCGGACTATCCTCACGTCGCCGGCCATGGCCTTACGCCTCCCCGCCGGAGGAGGCGACCTCTTCGGCCGCGGCCAGGACGGCCGCCCGGGCCCCCGCCTCGGGGTCCGCCTCGAAGGAACGGGCGGAAAGCGACCTCACCAGTGCCCCCGTGGCGTCGCAGACGCAGGTGGCC
>CBCSOI010000199.1:0-3683 GCA_965141595.1 uncultured Atopobiaceae bacterium
CTCCCGGCCCTTCTTGGCGTCGGTCCACACGTGGGGCGAGTGGTGGTCGAACTCCACCACGGCGTCGATCTTGGAGCCGTCGCGGCAGATGACGCGGCAGCTCGTGCCCTCGAGGGAGCTGAAGTTGACGCCGCCCAGGTGCCTGCCGCGCAGGGTGCCGTCCTCCTCGACGGAGCAGACGGCCAGGGCGATGGTGTCGAGGTGCGCCCCCAGGCAGACCGTGCGGGAGCGGTCGCGGCCCGGGACGCGCACGTAGACGGTGTGCTTGCGGTCGCGGAAGGCATGGTGGCCGAGCTCGGCGATCATGGAGGTCATGAGCGGCTCCATCTCGCGGTAGTAGCCCACGGGGCTGTCGCAGCCGATGAGCCTCGTGAACGTCTCGAGCAGGTAGTCCTTGTCCACCGTGAATTCCATTGGTCCCCCCAGTAAGGTCTTATTCTCGCTTTCCCTCTTCCTCCGTGCCCGCCCGGCGGCCGGCGGCGCCGTCATCCGCCGGGCGGGGAGCTGAGGCGACGCCCGAGGTGCTCGAGGACGTCCACCATGGCCTCCATCTCGCGCACGGGCACGAACTCTCGGCGGCTGTGAGCGAGGTGGTAGCCGGCAGACAGGTTGGGGCACGGAAGCCCCCGGAAGGTGAGCTGCGCGCCGTCGGTGCCCCCGCGCATGGGCACAGCGCAAGGCTCCACGCCGGCGTCGCGGAACGCGCCGAAGGCGGCCTCCACGAGCTCGGGGTGACGACCGATCTCCTCGCCCATGTTGCGGTAGGTGTCCCTGAAGAACACGGAGAGCGTCCCCTCTCCCATGGAGCGGTTCACGTGGTCGCAGGCCGCCGCCATGACGTCGCGGCGACGCTCGAACCGTGCGCGGTCGTGGTCGCGCACGATGTAGTGGGCGCGCGCGTGCTCGCACTCCCCTTCCATGGAGACGAGGTGGTAGAACCCCTCGCGCCCCTCGGTGTGCTCGGGCCGCTCGGCGGCGGGCAGCAGCGCGTGGAAGGCGGCGAGGACCTCGCAGGCGTTCACGAGCACCCCCTTGGCCCACCCGGTGTGGACGGCGCGTCCACGGGCCTCCACGAAGGCGTCGCAGGCGTTGAACGTCTCGAGGGTGACCTCCCCCAAGGGGCCGGTGTCTATCGTGAAGGCCCAGTCGGCGCCCCAGGCGTCGAGGTCGAGCAGGGCCGCGCCGTGGCCGATCTCCTCGTCGGGCACGAAGGCCACGGCCAGGGGCGGGTGCGGGATGGTGGGGTCCGCCGCCCGGCGCTCGAGGTAGCCCATGATCTCGGCGATGCCGGCCTTGTCGTCGCCGCCGAGGAGCGATGTGCCGTCCGTCACCACGACGTCGGTGCCCACGAGGCCGAGGAGCGCAGGCTCCTCCTCGGGGGTGACGGCCACCGTCTCGCCGTCCACCTCGCCCATGACGAGGGGGCCGCCGCCGTAGCGCACCACCCGTGGGCGCACCGGGTCGCCGGCCGCCTGCCATGCGGTGTCCAGATGGGCGCAGAGGCCCAGGCGGGGCAGCCCCTCGCATCCCGGCGAGCCGGGCCAGCGGGCCGTCACGTAGGCATGGGCGTCCACGGAGACGTCCTCGGCCCCAAGGTCCTCGAGCTCGCGCCCGAGGAGGGACGCCATGGCGTGCTGGGAGGGCGTGGACGGGACCTCCCCGGTGCCGTCCGGACGGGACTGGGACGCGGCGGCGCAGTAGCGCACGAGCCGTTCTGCGATGTCTCCCAAGGACGCTCCTCTCACCCCCAGTCATGGCACCGGTAATTTTAGCGCCCATTCAGCTATCTGCCACCGAGAACGTGGGGAGACTTGCGGCACTTCGGGAAGGGCCGCCCCGCCCGCCGCGGCCACGCGGTCCCGTGTATGAAACCCACATCGTTTTGGTAGGTTTACTGACGACCGACGCGCCCGGCTGCGGGCGCCCAATGCCGGCTCGGCCGGCCTCCGGAAGGAGAAACGATGCCCCTCTCCCACAACCCGATCTCGCGCCGCGGCTTCGTGCGCCTCGGCGCCGCCGCATCCCTCGCCGGCGCGGCCGCGGCCACCCTCGCGGGCTGCGGCGGCGCGGGCAACGACGGCGGCAAGGTGCTGCGCTACGGCTGCGCCAACCCCAAGGCCTCGCTCGACCTGCAGACCAACACCTCCAACGAGATCGGCGTTGCCGAGTCCATCTGCGAGCCGCTCATCCGGTTCAACGAGGACCTCGACATGGAGCCCGTGCTGCTCACGAAGATGCCCGACATCTCGGCCGACGGCCTCACCTACACCTTCGAGCTCAAGGAGAGCCTGCCCACCCACGACGGCGGCAACCTCACGGCGAACGACGTGAAGTACACCTTCACCCGCATGTTCCTGCCCGAGACCGAGAACCCCTCCACCAACGTCTACGACACCATCGTGGGCGCCAAGGACGTCATGGAGGGCAAGACCCGCGAGCTCACGGGCCTCACCGTACAGGACGACCGCCACTTCACCATGCAGCTCTCCGAGGTCACGGCTGTCTTCCTGCCCATGCTCACCGAGTTCTACGCCCTCATCTACCCCCAGAAGGCCTGCGAGGCCGCGGGCGACAAGTGGGGCACCGGCACAGACTTCGTGGGCACCGGCCCGTTCAAGCTCACGGCCGAGAGCGCCACGGGCCTCACCCTCGAGACCTTCGCCGACTACCACGACGGCCCCGCCAAGGTCGACGGCATCGACGTCGTGTACGTGGACGACCCCAACACCCTCGTCATGAACTTCAAGGCGGGCCAGCTCGACCTCGTGAACCTCGCCCCCACCCTCTACGACCAGTATGTGGACGACGAGGCCGTGGCCGGCTCCATCGTCGACTACACGCCGGCCTCCACGCGCTTCGTGAACCTCAACCTCCACGAGGACGCCTTCAAGGACCCCCGCGTGCGTCAGGCCCTGTCGCTGGCCATCGACCGCGACGAGCTCTGCGAGACCGTGCTCCAGGGCGCCTCTGCCCCCTGCACGCAGTTCTGCGCCCCGGGCGAGGAGGGCCACGACGACACCCTCGAGACGCTCCCCCACGACGTGGAGAAGGCCAAGCAGCTCCTGGCCGAGGCCGGCGCCACCGGGCTCTCCTTCGACTTCCCGGTGCGCTCCCGCGACGAGCAGGTGGCCACCGCGCTCCAGGAGTACTGGCGTGCCGTCGGCGTGACCGCGAACATCAACGTCATCGACGACGCCATGTGGATCGACCAGCGCGCCGCCGGCTCGCTCCCCTGCACCCTCATCACCTGGACCACGCTCTGCTGGGTGGGCGCCGAGCACATGCGCTCGTTCTTCTACGCCTCCAAGGCCTCCCAGAGGAGCTCGTTCTACGACTCCCCCACCTTCGACGAGCTCGTGGACAAGGCCGAGGCCACCATGGACGAGGGCGAGCGCACCGACCTCACCCTCCAGGCCGACAACCAGCTCGTCAACGTGGACTTCGGCACTATCCCCGTGGACTGGCCGCAGACCCCGTACCTCAAGGACGCGGACTTCTCGGGCGTGTACCGGGTGTACGACTTCAAGTTCACCAACAAGCTCGCGTAGACCGCGGGTTCTGCACCAGCGGAGGCAGCTGAACGGCCCCGTGCATCTGACGACGCACGGGGCCGTTCTCAGATGCCGCCTTACGATGCAGAACCCGCGGCCCAGGCCCGCGCCATCTTCTGATTCTTATTTTGA
>CBCSOI010000200.1:0-3682 GCA_965141595.1 uncultured Atopobiaceae bacterium
TAGTCCTCGAAGCGCTTGATGTTGATGTACTGGCCGTCCTCCCACTTGCCGTCCATCATGAACGGGCCGTTGCCGATGGGAGCGCGGAAGAAGGTGTCGAAGTCATCGAGGGCCACGGCGGGCACGGGGCCCAGGGCCGGGTGACTGGCGACGTAGGGGAAGTCGGCGTAGGGCACGGCGAGCTTGACCACGAGGGTCTTCTCGTCGGGGCAGGTCACGCCGGTGAGCTCGTCGGTCTCGCCGGCCACGAGGGCGTCGTAGCCGTCCACCATGGAGATGTGGTAGTTGACGGCCGACGGGGAGGACTCGTTGGTCTTGGGGTCGACGAGGCGGGTCCAGGCGCGCTTGAAGGACTCGGCGTCGACGGGGTCGCCGTTGTGGAACTAGGCGCCCTCCACGAGGGTGAAGGTGAACTCGGTGGCGTCGTCGTTGGCCTTCCAGGAGGCGGCGGCGCTGGGGACGAGCTCGCCCTTCTCGTAGTCGTAGTCGGTCAGGCTGTCGAAGATCTGGTAGCAGACCTGGGTGCCCTCGGACTCCTGGCAGTTGTAGGGATCGATGGAGACGGGGTTGTTGATGTACACCTTGGCCGTGGCGCCGGTGCCCTCGGCCTCGGCAGTGGGGGCGTCGTCGGCCTTCTTGCAGGCCGCGAGCGCCAGCAGAGCGGACGCCGCGGCGGACCCCTTGAGGAACGTGCGGCGGCCGATCTTCACCTGCTCACTCATATGCTCTCTCCTTCTGTCTCTTGGCCGCGCCCTCGGCGCGGCCGGCAATCGCCGGAGG
Organism: uncultured Atopobiaceae bacterium; assembly: GCA_965141595.1. Lineage (GTDB taxonomy): Bacteria > Actinomycetota > Coriobacteriia > Coriobacteriales > Atopobiaceae > Granulimonas. Next base: position 781 of record CBCSOI010000200.1, read on the forward strand.
TTACGGACCTCCATGGAGCGTATGCACGGGACAGAAGTATTTCTCAAAGTTTCCTGATATGCAAGGAAAACGGTGGATTGCCTTCATTGTTTTTATGGATTGTAACGTTTCCGAAATCTAAGGCAGTGTCGGCGGGTGTAAGGAAGAGTGCCTTATTTACCCACGTAGGGGCGCCGCTACGCACCCGATGGCCGGGCCGAGCCCCTCCCCTCCCCACGGGAAAGGCCCCCTCCGCGCCGTCTTCGGGGCGGAGGGGGCCTATGCAGGAAACACCGTCTTTCCCGGCCTTGACCGGAAACCTACGCCTGCAGCTCCCACGTGGCGGCAGAGGACTGCTCGATGGGCGACAGATAGGCACGGGCGATGCGGCTGGAGCCCACCTTGGCGAACTTGTAGTAGAAGAGCGGCACCAGGGGCACGTCGTCGCCGGCGATCTTGTTGGCCTCCTGCAGCAGCTGGTAGCGGCGGTCTTCGTCCTTGGTGGCGCGGGCCTCCATGATGAGCTCGTCCACCTGCTGGTTGGAGTAGCCGGAGAGATTGTCGGCGTTACCGGTGTAGAGCAGCGAGTAGAGGAAGTTGTCGATGGAGGGATACTCGGCGACCCAGCCGTTGCGGCCCATTTGGAAGTCGCCGGACTGCAGCCTGGTGAGGTAGCTGGCCCACTCGAGGGTGCTCTGCTCGACGTCGATGCCAACCTGGTCGAGGTTGCCCTGCACGGCCTCCATGATCTCCTTGTGGGAGCCGTCGACGTTGTACATGAGGGTCACCTTGACGCCTCGGCTTCCGCTGGCGTCCTTGGGGTAGTACTGGTCGAGGATGGCCGTGGCCTGGTCGGGGTCGTACTTGCACCAGGCCCACTGCCCCTCCTCGTAGCCCTGGCAGGGCGGCGGGCAGAGGTTGGTGGCCGGAAGGCGCGTGCCCTGGAGCACGGAGTCGCAGATGGTCTGGCGGTCGATGGCGAGGGAGATGGCGCGGCGCAGGTTGACGTCGGCCATGGTGGGGTCCTTGAGGTTGAGCACGATGTAGTACGTGGAGGGCTGGTCGCCGTCCAGGCACTGCTTGCCCGGGGTGATGGTGTAGCCGTCCTCGGAGACGCCGTACTGCTCGTGGGCACCCTTCACCTGGGCCGTGGGGATGTCGCAGATGTCGACGTTGCCGGCCTGGAACTCGCGGTAGCCCGTCTCGACGTCCTTCTGGATGTTGAAGGTGAGCGCGCCGATCTTGGGCTTGTCGCCGTTCCTGTAGTCCTCGTAGGTCTTGAGGTTGATGTACTGGCCGTCCTGCCAGGTGCCGTCCATGGTGTAGGGGCCGTTGCCGATGGGGGCGCGGAAGAACGTCTGGAAGTCGTCGAGGGCGGCCTTGGGCACGGGGGCCGTGGGCATGATGGACGTGATCATGGGGAAGTCCATGAAGGACTCGGAGAGCTCCACCTGCAGGGTGTACTGGTCGGGGCAGGAGACGCCGGCGAGCTCGTCGGCCTTGCCGGAGACGACGTCCTCGTAGCCCTTCACAAGCTTGAGGTAGTAGCTCACGACGGAGGGCGAGTCGCTCGTCTTGGGGCTGCAGAGGCGGTTCCAGGCGCGCCTGAAGGACTCGGCGTCCACGGTCTCGCCGTTGTGGAAGGTGTTCCCCTGCTTGACCTTGAAGGTCCAGACGGTGCCGTCGTCGTTGCTGCTCCACGACTCACCGGCGCAGGGCACGAGCTCCTGCTTGTCGAAGTCGAAGGTGCACATGGGGTCGAACAGCTGGCGCGCCACCATGCAGCCGGCCACGTCCTGTGCGTTGAAGGGGTCGATCGAGGGCGGGTTGGTGATGAAATAGGAGAGCTTGCCGCCGCCCTCCCCCGCCGAACCCCCGTCGCTCTTCTTGCAGCCGGAGAGCGCGACGAGCCCGGAGGCCAGCGCGCACCCCGAGAGGAAGGTGCGCCTCGTCACGCCGCTCGTACCTGCGATGCCATTCATAGATCCCCCTTGGGTCCAGCGCGGGCGCCGTCGGGCCCGCTCGGCCGGCTGACGCCGGAATGCATTGGTCCCGGGGTTTATGCGTCAAAGGACGAGACTTATTCAGTCGTCGATGGAAGGCACCGATGTTTCACGCATCGACATATACGAAAAGGGCCGCCGCCCCACGGAGGAACGGCGGTCCTGGGTCGTGCGTCGGCCGTACGGCCTAGCCCAGGCTCCCCTGGGGGAACGTGAGCATGAAGATCAGGAGGGTCGCCGCGAAGACGCAGCAGCTGATCACCGTGAGGCGGTCGAGGTTCTTCTCCCACACGCCGGAGCCGGCATTGGAGTTGTACATCGAGCTGGCGATCATGTCGGACACGCCGGTGCCCTTGCCCGAGTGCATGAGCACGAGGACGATGGACGCGACGGCCGACAGGGCCCAGACGACGATGAGGGCGATGTTCAAGGGACCCACGGGGACTCCTCCTTGCACGACCCGGCCCCGCACGGGGCGGGGCCGGGCAGACGGTTTGAGATCACAGCCTATAAGGCTACCACAGCGTCGCGGGGGACGCCACGGTTCCCTACTCCTTCACGAGCACGCGGCCCGTCATCTCCTCGGGACGGTCGATACCCATCATCGCGAGGATGGTGGGGGCGATGTCTGAGAGGCGGCCGTCCTCGACGCCGGAAAGGGTGGCGTCGGGGTCGACGACGATCAGGGGCACGCGGTTGGTGGTGTGGGCCGTGAAGGGCTTGCGCTCGCCGGTGGAGGAGACGTCGTACATGTGGTCGGCGTTTCCGTGGTCGGCGGTGATGAGCGCGAAGCCGCCCTTGGCCAGGATCTCGGGGACGATGCGGGAGAGGCCGTCGTCCACGGCCTCGCAGGCCGCGGTCGCGGCCTGGACGACGCCGGTGTGGCCGACCATGTCGCAGTTGGCGTAGTTGACCACGTA
>CBCSOI010000201.1:0-3659 GCA_965141595.1 uncultured Atopobiaceae bacterium
TGCTCTACATCGCCTTCGCACCCAAGTAGCCCCTGTCTTCCCGGACCGACGCGCGCCCTCCCCCGCAAAGCGGGGGAGGGCGCGTTACCATTGCCCCGAACCGCGCCACCGTCCGCGAACAGCAAAGGGAGACCTCCCATGTCGCTCACCGACCGCACCGTCCCCACCGACGTCGCACTCAACACCGACCTCTACGAGCTCACCATGGCCCAGGGGTTCTGGGAGTCCGGGCTGGCCGACACCCGCGCGGTCTTCTCGATGTTCTTCCGCGAGAACCCCTTCGGGGGCGGCTACGCCGTGGCCTGCGGCACGGGCCAGGTGGCCGACCTCGTCGAGAACTTCCGCTTCGAGCCCGATACCATCGAGTACCTGCGGGGCCTCGAGGCGCCGAGCGGCGGCCCCATGTTCAAGGACGGTTTCCTCGACTACCTGGCCGACTTCAGCTGCGACCTCGACATCTACGGCGTGCGCGAGGGCGACCTCGTCTTCCCCCGCGAGCCGCTGCTGCGGGTGGAGGGCCCCATCATCGCCTGCCAGCTCGTGGAGACGGCCCTGCTCAACCTCGTGAACTTCCAGACCCTCGTGGCCACCAAGGCGGCCCGTGTGGTCCAGGCGGCCGAGGGCCACACCGTGAGCGACTTCGGCCTGCGCCGCGCCCAGGGCCCCGACGGCGGGCTGGCCGTGGCCCGAGCCAGCTACATCGGCGGCGCGAGCTCCACCTCCAACGTGCTCGCCGGCAAGATCTACGGCATCCCTGTGTTCGGCACCCACGCCCACAGCTGGGTCATGGCGTTCCCGAGCGAGCTCGAGGCATTCCGCGCCTTCGCCCGTTCGGCGCCCAACAACTGCGTGCTCCTCGTCGACACCTACGACGTGGCCCAGGGCGTGGAGAACGCCATCACGGTGGCCCACGAGATGGAGGGGCGCGGGGAGCGCCTGGCGGCCGTGCGCATCGACTCCGGCGACCTCGCCAAGCTTTCCAAGCTCGCCCGGGCGCGCTTCGACGAGGAGGGCCTCGGCTACGTGCGCATCAGCGCCTCCAACGACCTCGACGAGTACACCATCCAGTCGCTGTTCGCCCAAGGCGCGCCCATCGACTCCTTCGGCGTGGGCACCAAGCTCGCCACGGCCGACCCCCAGCCGTCCCTCGGCGGCGTCTACAAGCTCTCGGCCTACCGCAAGGGCGACGAGGGCCCCTGGCGCCCCACCATGAAGCTCTCCGAGATGGCCTACAAGCGCACCGTGCCCGGTGTCCAGCACATCCTTCGCTACCGCGACGCGTCCGGCGTGCCCGTGGGCGACGTCATCGTGGACGACGACTGGGTGGACGGGACCCGCGCCGGCCGCGCCGTGGACGTGCTCGACGTCGACACCCTCTACGACTTCAGCCGCTACGAGGCCGAGGAGGTGCTCGTCTGCCTCGTGCGCGACGGCGCCGACACCGGGGAGGGCGGCACCATCGACGAGGCCCGCGAGCGCTGCCGCGCCTCCCTGCGCTACCTCGACCCGGCCACGCGCCGCTTCCTCAACCCGCAGATCTACCCCGTGGCGCTCGAGCCGGGTCTCTCGGCCCTCCGGAGCCGCCTGGCCCGGGAGGAGCGCGAGCTCGCCGGCAACCCCGTGGCCTAGGGGAGGGCGGGGAGCGCATCTCCCGTGATACACTTACCTGCATTATTGCCTCGGGCGTCCCCGGGGCTTCATCCCGCTGTGAGAAAGGACCTCTCCCATGCCTGAGACCATCGAGGAGCTTGTGCGCCAGGCCGTGGCAGCCGCCCAGGCCGCCGGCGACCTTCCCGCCTTCGAGGTGACCGATGCCGGCGTCGAGCGACCGGCGGACACCTCCCACGGCGAGTGGACCTCCACGGTGGCCCTGCGATCGGCGCGGCTCGCCCGCATGGCCCCCGCCAAGATCGCCGAGGCCGTGGCCTCCCACATGCCCGCCTCACCCGAGATTGAGAAGGTCGAGGTGGCCGGCCCCGGCTTCATCAACTTCTACCTGGCTACGGCCGCCCACAACGAGATCTTCGCCGAGGCCCGCGCCGAGGGTGCGAACTTCGGCCGCTCCGACGCCGGCCACGGGGAGAAGGTCCAGGTGGAGTTCATCTCCGCCAACCCCACCGGCCCCCTGCACGTGGGCCACGGCCGCTGGGCCGCCATCGGCGACTCCCTCTGCAACGTCCTCGACTTCGCCGGCTACGACGTCCAGCGCGAGTACTACATCAACGACCACGGCTCCCAGATGGACGTCTTCGGCAACTCCATCTCCGAGCGCTACCTCCAGATCGGTGAGGTCATGGAGAAGGAGGGCCTCGACCTCGACGGCGCCGTGCAGTACCTCATCGACGACCGCGAGGCCTACATCGCCGACGAGGACGACTCCGCCCCCGAGACCCACCCCTACATGGACTCCTTCAACGAGAAGCTCGGCGGCAACTCCTACGGCGGCGACTACATCATCACGCTCGCCCGCGAGTTCTGGGACGCCGACGGCGACAAATGGATGACCGCCACCGAGGAGGAGCGTGCCCCCGAGTTCCGCGAGCGCGGCTACAAGCTCCAGCTCGGCCGCATCAAGGACACCTGCTCGAGCGTGCGCTGCGAGTTCGACAACTGGAAGAGCGAGCGCTCCTTCTACGTCAAGGACCCCGAGACCGGCGTGAGCCCCATCGAGGCCACCTTCGCCATGCTCGAGGAGCAGGGCCTGCTCTACCGCACCGACGACGGCGCCCTCTGGGTCAAGACCACCGACTTCGGCGACGACAAGGACCGCGTGGTCGTGAAGTCCAACGGCGAGTACACCTACTTCGCCTCCGACGTGGCCTACACCTGGGAGAAGCTCACCAACTACGACTACGAGATCAACATCCTCGGCGCCGACCACCACGGCTACATCCGCCGCGTGCAGGCCGTGGGCGCGGCCATGGGATTCCCGGGCAAGTACGAGGTGCTGCTCGGCCAGTTCGTGAACCTGCTCCGCAACGGCGAGCCCGTGCGCATGTCCAAGCGCCGCGGCACCATGGTCTCCTTCGACGAGCTCATCGACGAGGCCGGCGTCGACGCCACCCGCTACACCCTCATCAGCCGCTCGTCCAACCAGACCATCGACTTCGACATCGAGAACGTCCGCAAGCAGGACAGTTCCAACCCGGTGTACTACGTGCAGTACGCCCACGCGCGCATCTGCTCCATCCTGCGTCGTGCGGCCGGCGTCGACTACGCCGAGGCCGAGAGGCTGGGCATGGACGCCGTGGCCGAGAGGGCCGTGGGTCCCGATCCCGACCTCGCGCTGCTCACCGACCCCACCGAGGCCGAGCTCGCCCGCACGATGTCCAAGTTCACGGAGCTCGTCGCCGGCTGCGCCCGCGACCGCGCCCCGTTCCGCATCACCCACTACGTCCAGGAACTGGCGAGCGAGTTCCACCGCTTCTACAACGAGTGCCAGATCCTGCCCTCCGACACGCGCCCCATCGACCCCGCGCTGTCCCACGCCCGTCTGGCCGTGTGCGACGCCGTGCGCATCAACCTCGAGGTGGCCCTGCGCCTCATCGGCGTGTCCGCCCCCGACAGGATGTATCGAGACTCGACGAACGATAACGCGTAGGTATCTTTGAGTTGTTGAAGCGGCGTAGGTTATAACCTGCGCCGCTTATTTTGTCTCG
>CBCSOI010000202.1:0-3655 GCA_965141595.1 uncultured Atopobiaceae bacterium
CGCGATGCGGTTCTTCTCGGCCTGGATGCGCACCTGCTCGCGGGCCACGTCGGCCTCGGCGTCGGCGAGGGCCTGCTCGTCGGCCTTCTCGGCCTCGGTGGCGGCGCGGGCGTCGGCGGCGGGGTCGGCCGGGACCTTCTCGGCGGCCACCATCGCGGCGGGTGCGGCGGGGACGTGGGTGGCCTGCCTCTCGGCCACGTCGGCCGAGGGGGTCGAGGGGTGCTTGAGGCCCGCGTCTGCGGAGGTGCCGATCTTGGCGGCCCGGGAGATCTGGGGCGGCTGGCTCAGGGGGATGGCGCCGCCCGCCCCGCCGGCGGCGTCGGCCGCGGGCTTCACTGGGTGGTTGATGGCGGCGGGGTCGTCGTCCGGCATGGACGGCTTGGCCTCGGCCTCCTTGATGGCCGTCTCGGGTAGCTTCTCGTTGGGGTTCCAGAGCTTCTTCACCGGCATGCCCATGGGGTTCTGGCCGGCGGCGAGCATCTCGGACGGCACGTTGGAGTGGACCCGCTCAGGCTTCTTGAGGCCCTCGACCTCCCAGGTGAAGGGGGCGAAGGCGTTGGAGGGGTCGACCCAGTCGTGCTTGCGGGAGGCGCGGTAGATGGCGAAGCAGACTCCGAGCACCACGGCGATGAGGGCGAGGATCACGCCCACGTACACGACGGGGCTGCCGACCTCCTCGGACACCTGCGCCGGCGGGATGATGGCCAGCACGATGCCGAACACGCAGGCGGCGAGGCCCAGGCCGGCCACCACGTAGGCGCCCACGGTGCCGCCGGGCACCTTGAAGGAGCGCGGGCGGTTGGGCTGGTCGCGGCGCAGCTTGAGGAACGACACGAACATGAGCACGTAGTAGAGCATGTAGAGGATGGTGATGGCCTGGGTGATCAGGATCACGAAGCCCTCGATGTTGGGGATGAGGAAGCACAGGAACGCGATCACGGTCATGAACGCCATCTGCAGGTACATGAGACGGCTGGGCATGCCGTGCCTGTTGTTGGACTGCAGGGCCTTGGGCAGGAAGCCCGAGCGGCCGGCCTGGCCGAGCATGTAGGAGGGGCCGGCCATGTTGGTGACCAGCGACGCCATGGAGGCGCCGAGCCCGGCCCAGACGAAGACCACGTAGATCCACGGGGCACCGAAGCACTCGCCCAGGATCTTGTAGGTCTGGTTGAGGCCGTAGACGAGGTTCATCTGCGACTCGGGGGTCACGATGGCGATGACCAGGGTGCCGGCGATGAAGATGACCAGCGTGAGGACCATGCAGATGAAGATGGAGAGCGGGAACTCCCTCTGGGGGTTCTTGAGCTGCTTGATGTGGGCGGCGTTCATGTCGATGCCCGCATAGGAGAAGAACACGCCGGCGGCCAGCGACAGGGTGGAGAGCTTGATGCCGTCGCGGAAGGGGTTGAACGCCTCGGCGCTCACCTGCACGTTGGGGTGGTTGCCCTGGGCGAGCCACACCACGCACATGACGATCATGAAGGCCAGCGGGATGAACGTGCCGATGAGCACGCCGTACTTGGTGATGCGGGCGAAGGCCTTGACGCCCTTGGTGGAGATCCAGGTGAGGATCCAGTAGTAGGCGAGCCAGGCGAGGATGATGAGGAACTGGGCCTGCGGGTGGTTCATGAAGTTGACGGCCCAGTCCCAGTCGGGCGTGTAGAACCCGATGGTGGTGGAGGCGGTGGCCACGCCCGAGCCGAAGTTGATGGCCGTCTGGAACCAGAGGACCATGAGGCACGTGAAGGCCAGGCCGGGGCCCATGGCCTCGCCCACCCAGCGGAAGATGCCGCCGCGCTGGCCCCAGCCGCTGGCGAGCTCGGCCGCCACGAGGCCCGTGGGCAGGAAGAACACGATTGCGCCGATGATGAAGAGCGTCACCGAGGAGAGACCGTAGTAGGCCTGCTGCACGTCGTTGGCCACAGAGCCGATGATGGTCACGTTCATCATGACCAGGGCCATCAGCGAGATGTACTGACCCGACCTGTCGGGCTTGGGGTCGGCCGTGACCGCGTCGGCGTGGCCCTTCACCTTGTCGAGATGATGATGTCCGAACATGGGGACCCTTTCTGGGTGTCGAGACGTGGGAGGGGCGCGCGGCGCCCCTCCCCCTGCGGTGCGCGGCCTAGAGTGCGGAGACCGGGTTGAAGGTGTTCCAGAAGGGCCACACGGTGGGCTCGCCCTCGAGGGCCTTCTGCAGCTCGGGCGAGAGGAACGACTTCCTCACGGCCACCTCGTAGACGAACTCGTCGAACCACTCGTCGCTGCAGACGTAGTAGCCGTTGTGGCCCACCTTCTTGCCGTGGGCCTCGGTACCCCAGGAGTTCTCGATCTTCCACTTGTCAGGCTCGCCGTCCACGATGTTCACGCCGGCGATCATCATGGCGTGGGTGGGCAGGCTCTGGTGCATGGCGAAGCGCTCGGCCTTGTCCATGGTGAACTCGACGCCGAAGAGGTCGTCGAAGTCGAAGAGCTCGGGGCTCATGACGCCGAGCTGCTCGTCGCAGTGCTGGAGCACGTCGCAGCCGAACCACACGGGCTCGCCGGCCTTGAGCTGGTCGATGACGGCGGCCTTGAGGGTGGGCATGTCGACGTTGAGGTAGAGGTTCTCGCGCTCGGGGACCTGGTCGGAGTCCTCGATGGCGTAGGTGCGGCCGTAGGGGTTGGCCTCGCCGGGGACGTTGATGACGCCCACGTAGTCGTCGAGGTCGATGCCCACGAAGCGCTTGAAGAACTCGAGGGGCGTGAGGCCGTAGACGCCGTGGAACTTCTTCTTGGAGTCGGTGTACTCGAAGTCCACCTTCTGGGGCGGCTCGCCGAAGGCCACGCACAGCACGCGGTAGACCTCGGTGAGCATGGACTCCTCGGCGGCCTCGACGTCGGCGTCGGAGGCGCCCTCCCTCACCATGGAGCGGAGCTTGAGGGCGTCCTGGCGCAGCAGGTGCGAGAGGACGGTGTTGATCTGGGCGGTGTCGTTGGTGCAGGCCGTCTCGACCATGGCGGCATGGGGTACGACGCCGTACTTCTTGATGAGGCCGCAGACCATGTCCCAGTCGCCGCCGTCCTGCATGGGGGCGTTGATGAGCCACGTGACCTCGCGGTCGCCGAGGTCCTTGTCGGCCGTGGCCACGATGTGGTCGAGGAACCAGTTGGAGCGCTCGAGCTTGTTGTAGAAGGCGAGGTAGGCCTGGGAGAGCTCGAAGGTGCCGTGGGGCAGGTCGAGCTCCTTCTCCACGTGGAAACGGCAGAAGTTCAGGCACGCGAACATCCAGCAGCGGCCGGACTGTTTCTGGTTGGCCACAGCCTCGTCGTCCACGTCGATGGAGAACGCGAAGGCCGGGGTGGAGAGCCCCTTGGCCACCTGGATGTCCTCGGACGCGGCGAGGATGCCGTTCTTGGTCACCGCGCGCTCGGCGACGTGCTGGGTTGTGGCGCCCTTGTAGGCCTCGGCCATCTTGGCGATGGATTCCTTGCTCAGTTTCATGGTGTCTACCTCATCCCTGTCGTGACCGCCCCTGCGGCCGTTGCCGTCCCGTGTCTATGGGTGCCGCCATGCCGGCCCTACTCGAAGAGGGTCCAGGGCTGGGAGGGGCGGCTCTTGGTGTAGCCCTCCTGCCAGCGCCACAGCGGGTGGTGCTCGAAGAACTCGTCGGCG
>CBCSOI010000203.1:0-3640 GCA_965141595.1 uncultured Atopobiaceae bacterium
CGTGTTCCACTGGTTCTCCGGCACCTCCGACGAGCTGGCCCGCGCCCGGTCCGCCGGCTGCCTCTTCTCCGTGGGCCCGTCCATGCTCCGGTCGCGGCGTGGCCGCGAGTACGCCCGCCAGGTACCGGTGGGGCGCCTTCTGCTGGAGACCGACCTTCCCGAGCGGCCGGGCACCGCCTGGGGCGCCGGGGAGGAGTTCTCGGCCCTGGACGCCGCGCTGACCCGCATCGCCGACCTCAAGGGCCTGGAGCCGGAGGCTCTCGCCGACGCCGTCTGCACCGCCTCGCTGGCGCTCTTGTCCCGCTGACCGCCCGCTAACCGCCCGCCACCGCTGTCACTTCGGTCGGGCACCTTGTCTGTCGCACGACGCCGGGCGTGCCGAGAACCTCTCCTCCGCACCTGAACGCGTCTGGGGGCGATTCCGGAGGCCGTTACTCCTCCAAATCCGCCCCCAGTCGCGTTCAGGGACGCGGAATCCGCCCTCAATCGCGTTCAGGTGAGGTTGGGTGTGTCCTCAATCGCGTTCAGGTGGGATTGATGCTGGCGTCGCGTTGTGCGTTGCGCTCAGGGGTCGATTCGTTGCCCTCTTAATTCAGTGAGCCTATAGTCTACTTTATGTATCCTGAAATACATCTCCACATACAGGGTAAACGCGGCTATGGGGGTAGACATGAGGCGGAAGGGCACGGGGTCCAAGGTCTTCGCTTGGCTCCTCTCGTTTGTGATGGCGCTCTCGCTGGTACCCGCCGTCCCTCGGCGGGCGGTGGCGGCGGACGACCTCTCCTTCAGGGAGGGCCACATCAAGGTCTCCGGAGAGGTGACCGTGGCGGTCGACAAGCAACTGGTCCAGGACCTGCGGTGGACCTTCCCCTTCGAGAACCCGCTGCGCCCCGGGGAGGGCATCGCCGACCCGGGCCGCCCCTACAAGTACGTCATCTGGCAGTCCAAGAAGGCCACGAGCTCCGACACCTGGAGCGACTGGGAGTCCCGCAGCGCCTACAACGACTCCAACAAGATCCGCGTGCTCAACGTGGCGCCCAACGCCGCCTCCAAGGCCTATCTCACCGCCTGGATGAACATGGCGACCACCGACCCCACCACGGGCGGGGCGACGACGGTGGGCCGCGGCCTCATGGACATCACGGCCATCACCCTGGACGAGTACAACGCCAACCCCAACGGCTACCTCATGGAGACCGTGAAGGACGCCCAGGGAAACGATATCCAGCAGTACAGGTACGACGTCATCATGTTGGGCACCTACGACGCCAACGACGGGGGCGACCTCAACGCGGCCTCACGAGACGCCACCGTGGCCTTCGCACAGCACGGCGGCGGCCTCATGTTCGGCCACGACACGGTGACCGGCTCTGCCTCCACCACCGCCGACCCCTACGCCGACACCGTCTCGAAGCGCCTCCACCACCCGTACTTCAACCGCTTCGCCAAAGAGGACTTCCTCGACATCTTCCCGGGGCAGGGGGGTTCCACCTACATCCTCAACAACTGCAAGGTCATCGATACGGGCTTCCTCACCTCGCGCCCGTGGGACCTCAACGGCCAGACGCTCGCCATCCCCACCACGCACATCCTGGGCCAGAGGGTGCTCGCGGGCTCCAACGCCCGCGTGTGGATGCAGATGAGCGACGGCGCCGGCAACGTCCAGGGCACCCGGTTCACCCAGGGCATGGGCACCGACAACTACTACCTCGTCACCAACGGCTCCAACGCCATGATCCAGACCGGCCACTCCAACGGGCAGGCCACCGTGGACGAGGCGAAGGTCTTCGCCAACACCCTGCTCTACATCGCCCAGGGCTCGCGCTACACCTCGGGCTCCGACCTCTCCTTCGCCGACGAGGACGCCCCCTCCGAGGCCACCGCGACCCTGCGGCGTGTGAACCTCACCCAGGACGGCTGGAACTACTCGGCCACGCTCAACCTCCGCGGCTCCGTGGACGCCGGCACGCAGTTCGCCTACAAGATCCAGGGCATCCCCCAGGCCACCCTGCAGAACGCCCCCGAGTACGTGGAGCTCTGGAGCGACCCGGAGACCTTCGAGGACGCCCCCGACGGCACCGCCTCGCTCGTGCAGACGGCCCTCTCCGGCCTCCGCGGCTACTGGGTGCGCTCTGTGGACACCAGCGCCACCCCCGTGGCGGTCACGAGTTCCCAAGTGGTGGCCTCCCAGATCGTGCCGGCCAGCAACGGCACCGACACCGTGACCTACACCTCGGCCCAGAACCTCGCGCTCGACACCCAGTACTACGCACACGTCTACGCCGTGGACTGGGCCGGCAACGTGAGCGGCGACACCGTCGTGCCCATCCAGGTCCTGGAGCGTCGTGCGCACTTCCACCGCAACGAGGACGGCGCCTCCGAGCCCGCGACCGCCGACGACGAGGCGCAGTCGCTGTTCACCAACAACCACATCATCGCCAGCTACCCCGACGACCCGGTGCGCGACGGCTACCGCTTCGACGGCTGGTACCTCGACAACGCAGGCACCGGCGACCGCGTCGTGGCCGACGGCACCTACCCGCCTTCCGCCTCCGATACCAAGGAGCCCCTCCACGCCTACGCCAAGTGGGTCAAGACCTGGGATGTGCTCGTGAGCCAGAAGGGCAACGGCACCACGGGCATCCAGGTGGACGGTGCCGACCCTGTGCCGGTCGACGACCAGGCGCACACCTACGACACCGGCACCCGGCTCTCCATCTCCCTCAAGGCCCCGGCGGGCGGCTCCATCGGCTCGGTGTGGCTGGACGACGAGCTGCTCGACCCGGCCGCCTACGCGGGAGGCACGCTCGACCTCGGAGCCCTCGAGGACGACCACCACGTGGTGGTGGAGTACCTCTCGGCCGAGGTCGAGACCCCGGCATACGCCCAGGTGGCCACCAGGCTCACCGGCGACGCCGGCAGCTCCACCATCACGAAGTCCACCAACGTGCCCACCGGCGGCGACGAGGCCGCGGGCTTCCGGGTGAGCTGGGAGGTCGACCCCGACCGCGAGGTGGAGGCCATCTACGTCGACGGCGTCGGGCGTCCCGACCTCGTGGCCCGCGGCGCCACGTCCGTGATCTTCTCGCAGGTCGACCGCGACCACGACGTGGAGGTCCGGCTCCGGCCCAAGGGGTCGGCGGCGCCCACGGGCGAGCACCGGGTCTCCACGCTTCTCTCCGGCGGCCCCGGCACCATCAGCCCCTCCGTCACGGTCGCCGACGGCGAGGGTGCCACGGTCACGGCGGCCATCGCCGAGGAGTTCGCCTCGTCCTACGACATCAGGAGGGAGAACGTCTCCGTCACCGACGCCGACGGCAATCCCGTCGCGCCTGCGGAGGTCACGCTGAACGGCGACGGGTCGGTGACCGTGCGCCTGCCCGAGGGCTCCGCGGACTGCACCGTTGAGGTGCGCCTCACACCCAAGGACCAGGCAGGCAACGTCACCCTCTCCGAGGACGAGCAGGTGCGCATCGACACGCAGGTGACGGGTCAGGGCTCCATCACGACCTCCGCCGTCGTGCGGCGCGGCGGCGACTACCCCGTGACGTGGGAGCCGGCCGACGGCTGGGTGCTCCAGGGCGTCACCATCGACCATGCGCGCTCCTTCTACCCCGAGCGCTCGCTGGCCGACCGCCTT
>CBCSOI010000204.1:0-3636 GCA_965141595.1 uncultured Atopobiaceae bacterium
AACACCGCCGTGGCCGAGATGCTCGACGAGTTCGCCTGCGCCATGGACGGCCTGGAGGACGGCGAGTTCGCCGCCAAGGCCCTGGAGTGGGTGCGCCAGACCCTCACCGAGCACCAGCGCATCATCTTCAACGGCAACGGCTACTCCGCCGAGTGGCCCGAGGAGGCCGCCCGCCGCGGGCTGCTCAACCTCCGCACCACCGCCGACGCCCTGCCGGCCCTGATCGACCCGGCGAACATCGAGTTCTTCGCCCGCTACGGCGTGCTCGACGCCGCCGAGGCCGGCGCCCGCTACGTGGCCAAGGCCGAGCAGTACGCCAAGCTCCTGAACATCGAGGCCAACACCATGGTCTACATGGTTCGCCACTTCTACCTGCCCGCCCTGTACTCCTACTCGGGCGACCTGGCGCAGACCGTGGCCACCAAGGACGCCATCGGCATCAAGAGCCCCGCCGAGCGCGAGCTGCTCGCCGAGCTCACGGAGGGCATCACCAAGGTCACCGGCCTCGCCGACGAGCTCGAGGCCAAGAACGCCGAGGCCGCGGCCGTGGAGGACCCCGGCCTGCAGGACGACGCCTACCGCGACGTCGTCATCCCCGCCATGGAGGCGCTGCGCGGCGCGGTGGACGCCATGGAGCAGGTGGTGGGCCACGACTACTGGCCCTTCCCCAGCTACAACACCATGCTCTTCTACGTGTAGGCACGGCGCCCGCACGGCAGGCCCCTCCCGAGGCGCTGACGCGTCCCGGGAGGGGCCTTTTCCGGCCTCTGTCCCTTTTTTATCTATATTAAGGCGACGTGACAGATGGGCCGCCCCCACGGCCCTCGCCACCGGGCTTGCTGTACAACAGCTGAACGTACACGCTCCCCTGGACGCCAGGGGACCACCAAAGGGGGACACATGAAACCGCTGCAGAAGATCGGCGCCGCCGCCATGGCCGGCGCCCTGGCGCTCGTCCTTGGCGCCTGCGGGGCCCAGCCGGCCTCCGCTCCCGAGGCAGAGGCGAACTCGGGCTCCTACAAGATCGGCGTCATCCAGCTCACCGAGCACCCGGCCCTCGACGCCGCCAACGAGGGCTTCATCGCCGCCCTCGACGACTCCGGCATCGACTACACGGTGGACCAGCAGAACGCCCAAGGCGACCAGAGCGCCTGCCAGACCATCGCGTCCAAGCTCGTCAACGACGATGACGACCTGATCCTGGCCATCGCCACCCCGGCCGCCCAGGCCGTGGCCGGCTCCACGACCGAGATCCCCATCGTGGGCACCGCCGTCACCGACTTCGCCGAGGCCGGCCTCGTGGAGTCCAACGATGCCCCCGGCGGCAACGTCACCGGCACGAGCGACCTCAACCCGGTGTCCGACCAGATCGCCCTGCTCCAGAGGCTCGTCCCCCAGGCCAAGACCGTGGGTATCCTGTACTGCTCCGCCGAGGACAACTCCGGCATCCAGGCCGAGCTGGCCGAGGAGGCCTGCAAGAACGCCGGCCTCGCCACCCAGCGCTTCACCGTCTCCAGCTCCAACGAGATCCAGCAGGTGGTGGAGTCCATGGCCGGCAAGGTGGACGCCGTCTACGCCCCCACCGACAACGTCATCGCCGCCGGCATCGCCACGGTGTCCATGGTCGCCAACGAGAACGGCCTGCCCGTGATCTGCGGCGAGGAGAACATGGTCAACGGCGGCGGCCTGGCCACCTACAGCCTCAACTACCGCGACCTGGGCTACCGCGCCGGCGAGATGGCCGTGAAGATCCTCAAGGGCGAGGCCAAGCCGGCCGACATGCCCATCGAGTACCTCTCCGGCGACGACCTCAAGCTCGTGGTGAACGAGGACACCGCCAAGACCCTGGGCATCGACGTCTCGGGGCTCCAGGGCTAGAAGCCTCCCCGCACGTCCGCGACCCGTCACCTACCAGCTGCGACTTCGACCGTTCGCCCATGGGCGCCCCGACCCACGCGTCAGGGCGCCCATGGGCCGTGAAAGGGGCCATATGGCTGCCGCTCTCTTCAGCGCCATCAACCAAGGCATCCTCTGGGGCGTCATGGTGCTGGGCGTCTACATCACGTACAAGCTCTTGAACATCGCCGATCTGTCCGTGGACGGCACGTTCGCCCTCGGTGGCTGCGTGGCCGCCACCGCCATGGTCACCGGGGGGATCGACCCCTGGCTCGCCGTGCTCCTCGCCTTCGGCGCGGGTGCCGTGGCCGGGGGCTGCACGGGCCTCATGCACGCGCTGCTCAACATCCCCGCCATCCTCGCGGGCATCCTCACGATGATCGGCCTGTGGTCGGTCAACCTGCGGATCATGGGCAAGTCCAACACGCCCCTTCTCAACGCCCGCACCGTCTACACCGACGTCGCCGACCTCACGGGCCTCCCCCGCGACGTCGTGGTGCTCGTCGTGGCCGTGGCCATGGCCGCGGCGCTCGTGGGCCTGCTCTACTGGTTCTTCGGCACCGAGGTGGGCAGCTCCCTGCGCGCCACGGGCAACAACCCCGACATGGCCCGCGCCCTGGGCGTCGACACCCGCATGACGGTGCTCCTCGCCCTCATGATCTCCAACGGCCTCGTGGCCATGTCCGGCGCCCTCGTGTGCCAGAGCCAGAAGTACGCCGACGTGGGCATGGGCACCGGCGCCATCGTCATCGGCCTGGCGGCCATCGTCATCGGCGAGGCCCTCGGGCGGCTCACGCCCGGCAAGCTGCGCTCCTTCGGCAGCCGCCTCGTGGCCGCGGTGGTGGGCTCGGCCGCGTACTTCCTCATCCGCGCCATCGTGCTGCAGCTGGGCCTCGACGCCAACGACATGAAGCTCCTCACCGCCCTCATCGTGGTCTTCGCCCTGGGCGTCCCCTACCTCGCGGGCAAGGCCAGGCAACGGAGCTCCTACCAGCGGGAAGGGGTGAGCGAGTGATGGCCGGCAACGACATGCTCGTCCTGCGCAACGTCTCCAAGACCTTCAACCGCGGCACCGCGACCGAGAAGCGCGCCCTGCACACGTGCGACCTCACGGTGGAGCGCGGCGACTTCGTCACCATCATCGGCGGCAACGGTGCCGGCAAGTCCACGCTGCTCAACGTCATCGCGGGCTTGTTCCTGCCCGACGGCGGCACCGTGACGCTGGACGGCCGCGACATCACGCTGCTTTCCGAGCCGCAGCGCGCCAGGTACCTGGGCCGCGTGTTCCAGGACCCCATGCGCGGCACCGCGGCCGACATGCAGATCTCCGAGAACCTGGCCATGGCCTACCGCCGCGGCAAGCGCCGCACGCTGGCCTGGGGCGTGACCCGCGACGAGCGCGCCATGTTCCGCGAGCGCCTCGCCGGCCTGGGCCTGGGCCTGGAGGACCGCCTGGGCGACAAGGTGGGCCTCCTCTCCGGCGGCCAGCGCCAGGCGCTCACGCTGCTCATGGCCACGCTCCAGAAGCCCGACCTGCTCCTGCTCGACGAGCCGACGGCGGCCCTGGACCCCTCCACGGCCTCCAAGGTGCTGGGGCTCATCCGCACCATCGTGGGCGACCAGGGCCTCACCACGTTCATGGTCACCCACAACATGGCCGACGCCCTCTCCATGGGCAACCGCCTGATCATGATGTGGGAGGGCCGCATCATCTACGACGTGCGCGGCGCCGAGAAGGAC
>CBCSOI010000205.1:0-3625 GCA_965141595.1 uncultured Atopobiaceae bacterium
TTTCACGGACCGTGAAAGCCCTTCCTTCATAACGCCGCCCTGTCGATGCGTCCCTACAGGCAGGCGCGGTAGATCTCCTCCACGTCGGCCGGGGTCAGCTCCACGAAGCCGGCGATCGCGGGCCCGTGGCAGGCCTTCTCGGCCATGGCGGCGAAGTGCTCCTCGTCGATGCCGATGGCCGAGAGGCTCCCGGCCAGGTGCAGGTCGTCGCGGAAGAAGTCCTGTAGCGCCTGGATGCCGGCCTCGGCCTTCTCGGCGTCGGAGAGTGCCGGGTCGGTGATGCCGAAGACGTTCTCGGCGAACTGCACGAACTTGGCCGTGGTGCCCTCCGGGTCCTTGGCCAGCACGTGGCGCATCCACGCCGGGGTGAGGATGGCCAGGCCCAGGCCGTGGGTGATGTCGTAGAACGCGGAGAGCTCGTGCTCCATGGGGTGGACGCTCCAGGCCTGGGTCTTGCCGCCGTCGGCGAACCCGTTGATGGCCCAGCTGCTGGCCCACATGAGGTTGGCGCGCGCCTCGTAGTCGTCGCCGCGCTCCATGGCCCTGGGGGCGAAGTGGATGACCGTGCGCAGCAGGCCCTCCATGAAGGTGTCGAGGAAGTACAGGTCGTCGTCCTGCGAGAAGTAGACCTCGCAGGTGTGGCTGATGATGTCGGCGGAGCCGGCGGCCGTCTGGAACGGCGGCACCGTGAAGGTGTTGACCGGGTCGAGGAAGCTCGCCTTGGGGAGCAGGCACTCGGCGCCGCGGCCCTCCTTCTGGTTGGTGTCGGGGTTGGAGATGACGCCGCCGTTGTCCATCTCGGAGCCCGTGGCCGCCAGGGTGAGCACGGTCACCAGGGGCAGGGCGTCGTCGATGGGAGTGGTCTTGTCGGCGAACCAGTCCCAGGGGTCGCGGTCGCTCACGGCCGCGGCGCAGATGAACTTGGAGCAGTCGATGGTGGAGCCGCCGCCCACGGCGAGCACCACGTCCACGCCGGCCTCGCGGCAGAGCTCGGCGCCGCGGCGCACGGAGGCGATGCGCGGGTTGGGGTCGATGCCGCCGAGCTCCACCACGGTCAGCCCCTGCTCGCGCAACTGGGAGAGCACGCGGTCGTACAGGCCGGTGCGTTTGACGGACCCGCCGCCGTAGGTGAGCAGCACGGTGCTGCCGTGGGACGCCACCTCCTCGCCCAGGTGGCCGAACTCGTCGTCGCCGAAGTAGATCTTGGTGGGGATGTGAAAGGTGAAGCCGTTCATGGGTTCCTCCCATCGGTGTGCGGTGCTCTCCAGTGTACGCCGGACGAGAAAAGGCCCCGCCCGGCCCGTGGGGGTCGAGCGGGGCCGGCGGGTCCCTGCGGTGCGGGTCGGGCTAGTGCTTGGCCACGTACTCGCGGACGATGGGGGCGTAGACCTTCTCGACGTCGTTCCAGGCGGAGACGAAGGTGTCCTTGCCCTCGGGGGTCGTGGCGAACTTGAAGGAGTCCCACTTCCGGTCCTTGAGGAGCTCCTTGATGTCGCGGCGCTCCTCGCGGCCGAACACGTCGTCGGCCAGGCCGGCCCCGTCGATGAAGGCGAGGAGGGCGGCGTCGTCGCGCTTCATGGGCTCGTCGCCGTCGAGGGCGCGCACGACGTGGTCCACGATCTCCTTGCGGGCGTCGGGGGAGGGCACGAAGGTGGTCTCGCTGTCGTCGGTCACGAGCAGCCCGGCCTCGCGCAGCGGGTCGCACACGGAGGCCATGAAGGAGGTGAAGCCCTCGCCGAGCATGTGCTCGAGAAGCTCGTCGGCATCCACGACGCGGTGCTGCTCGACGTAGTCGTACACGGGGAGCAGGTCGCGCTGGCTCACGGGGAGCTGGGCCTCGCAGCGGACCTTGTCGTTGTCGCGTGCGACCTTGACGAAGCCGTCGCTGGCGAGCTCGAAGAGGGCGCAGGCCACGGTGCAGGGCTTGGCCTCCTTGGTGGCGAAGTTGCCGTCGCCGTCGAGGGCGAGCACGACGAAGCGCTGGGTAAGCGAGGTGTTCATGGGGTCTCTCCTTGTTCTGGTAGGGGACGTTCCGGCTTGGCTCTGGGGCTCATACCCCAAGGGCACGCGGCTCTCGCGGGTTCTCGGTCGTCCGCAGGAAAACCGCGCAGGGGCACAGGGGCGCAGGGGAGGGAGGGCGGCGCGCAGCTCCGTAAGGGCCCCGCTGGCGGGACGGCCGCAGTCCCTGCCGCTCGCAGAGGCTTTTGCGGGCGGTTTCCGCCTCCTCCGCCACCCGCAGAACGTTCTACGGGTGGCTTCTGCCTGCCCTGGCACCCGCAGAAGCATCCGTGGGTGGTTCTCGCCGCCCTCGGCACCCGCAGAACGTTCCGTGGGTATTCCCGTGCTCGCAGGTTGCCCACAGGCGGACGCGACATCCGAAGTGGCAGGCCAGGGCGTCGTCCAGACGGTCGGAGCGGGACGAAAGCGCCCGACCGTCGGGACGGAAGTGCCCGGGTGCCGGGACAGGCGACGACGGGGCAACGGCGCCGGGACCGGGTGCCAGGACAAGGCCCGGGGCAGATGGGCGCCACTCGCCGAGTCCCAGACCCCCCCTCGACGCACGCCCCTAGGCCCTCCCGGCGACGGGGCCACAGGCGGTCCGGGGTCTCGCATCAGGGAGCGGCCTCTCGGGTCGGGGCGTGAATCGTCAGATGCGCGTCACGAGTCGAGCCGGAGCCTCCCGTGATGCAAGATCCCGGACCCACGGGTCGAAGGCCCCGCGGCCCCCGTGATAGCATGGGCCGGACCGTCCCGTCCCCGCTCGAGCCAAGGAGGAGCCCCATGGATCCCGTCGCCCTGCTCGGCTCCTGGGTCGACCGGTCCGCCCCGGGGCGCCCCGACCGCGCCCGCGCCCTCCTCGAGGCGGCCTACTCGGCCGTGGCCCTCAAGGGTCGCCTCACCGGCGGTCGCGGGGTCGTCGCAGCTCAGGACCGCTGCAACGGGGCCATCGCCTCCATGGTGGTGGACTCCCTCAGGCACCCCGAGACGTCGTGCGTCGTCAACATCTTCCTGCCCTGCGAGCTGCTCCACGCGGCCGGCGTGGCGCCCATGATTCCCGAGGTCGTCTCGGTCTACGTGGCGTGCACCCGCTGTGCCGAGGGTTTCTGCGAGCATGCCGAGGCCGCGGGCGTGCCCGAGAGCTTCTGCAGTTACCACAAGCTCATGCTTGGTATGGAGGACACGGGCGTCCTGGGCGCTCCCGCCCTCGTGGCCAACACCACGCTGGCCTGCGACGCCAACCAGGTGAGCTTCCGCGCCATGGCCGAGGCCGCCGGCGTCCCGCACCTCGTGGTGGACGTCCCCCAGGGCACCTCCGAGGAGGACGTGGCCTACGTGGCCGACCAGCTCCGCGACCTCGCCGCGACCCTGGGCGACATCCTCGGCGCCGAGGTGGACGAGGACCGCCTGCGCGAGGTGTGCCGCAGGTCGCGTCGCACGCTGGAGGGGGTGCGCCGCTACTGCGCCCTGCGGTCGCGCTGCAGCCTGCCCACCACGCTCACCTCCGAGCTCTGCCTGCTCGTGTGCACCCACGTGCTCCTGGGCACCGAGGCCGCGGAGGGCTTCGTGGCCGACATGGTCGCCGCCGCCGAGGCTGCGGCCGCCGAGGGCCCCGAGCCCGACGCCG
>CBCSOI010000206.1:0-3604 GCA_965141595.1 uncultured Atopobiaceae bacterium
CACCAACGAGAGCCTCATCCAGACCTTCGACGAGGTCATGCAGATCCAGCAGGAGGGCCGTGCCAAGCGCGCCGAGGCCGAGACCGAGCTCCGCGCCATGGAGGCCGAGCTCCGCAAGAAGCTGCTGGAGGTCCGCGGCTAGGGGCTCCCACGGCTCGAGACGGAAGCGGGCGCGACCCGGTAGTACCCGGTCGCGCCCGCTTCTCTCGTCGCGCCGCCTCCCCTACAACTCGCCCGCGAGGATCGCCCTCAGCACCGTCGCCACACCGTCCTCGGAGACCGGGGGCGCGGTCACGTCGGCGAGCGCCCGCACCGAAGGCACGCCGTTCTCCATGACCACGGCCACGTCGGCCGCCTCGAGCATGGGGGTGTCGTTCTCGGAGTCACCGAACCCGTACACGGTCCCGTGGTCGCCCACGGCGGCCAGGACGTCTGCCATGCCGCTCGCCTTGGAGATCTCGGGCACGGTGAGCTCGAAGCCGCCCACGCCGAGGTCACTGATGCGGAAGAGCCCGGCGAGCTCCTCGCGCCGGGGGTCCAGGCGCCCGTTCTCCTCGGCCATCCAGAAGGCCTTGACCAGGGCGAGGTCGTCGATGGCAGCCACCGCCTCGGCGGCGTCGGTCACCACGGGTACCGACAGGTCGATGGCGGGATGGTCGCCGGCCGGCATGAACACCACGGAGCCGCGGGTGCCCTCGAGCAGCGTCGCCACGGAGCACCCGTCGAATACCTCGATGGCGCGGGCCATGGTGGCATGGTCCACCGTGTGGCTGAACAGCTCGCGGTCGTCCATCTCGCCCAGGGCGCCCGCAAGGGCCACATAGCCCGAGAAGGGCACGCGGTCCATGAGAAGAGTGAGTCCCGAGGGCGGCCGCCCCGAGCAGAGGAACGCCAGGTTGCCGGCCCCCACGAACTCCGCCACGGCGTCGCGCACGTTCCGGGTGGGGAGGAAGACGCGCTCCCGCTGCTCCACGGAGGCGCCGGGCGCCTGGGCGGCGGCGTAGGTCTCGGGGTCCGAGTCGATGAGCGTGCCATCAATGTCGAAGAATGCGACCAGGGGTGCGTGGGGTGTCGTCATAGGGTCCTTTCGGTGGGATCTGTAAGGCCCCATTCTAGCCACAGCGCCCGTGTCGCCCCCTTGTGCGCGTAGCCTTAAACTAACTTGAATATATCGAAAACGTGTAATATGATGATGTTCAGCCCACGTGATGATGGGAGGCTCGCCATGGTGTCCATCGACGGTGCGTCCCGTATCCCCTGCCTGCCCGACGAGGTCCGTTGGCTGTTCGAGGACTGGGTGTTCGAGCATTTTCCCGAGATCCCCGACGACCCCGCCGCCACCTGCCTCGCCCGCGGGCTCTTCACCATGGGCGACCTCGAGTCGGTGTCCCGCGGGCTGGGCCGCGACTGGCGGGAGGTGCTGGACGGCCGCTTCCTCAACGCCTTCTCGCTCTCGGCCCTCGACGAGCACGTGGAGGGCGTGGAGGTGGACGGCATGGACTCTCACGGCGTCTACGACGACGGCGGCATCATCAGCTGGGGCCCGGGCACCGGCACCGGGCGTCTCCTGGGCAAGCGCTTCTTCCGCCAGGCCTGACCGCCGTCACTTTGGTCGGGCACTTTTGCCGTCACTTTGGTCGGGTTCTTCCGCTGTCACTTCGTCATTTGATGGCCGCTGCCCGATGTTCCGCCTAGCCCCGGGTCAGCGCGCCCGCCACGGCCTGGCCTATGAGGACGCCCGCCACGCACAGCCCCACCGAGGCCGCCGCGTAGAGGCAGGCGAGCCCCGCATGGCCCTGCTGCCAGAGCGTCACGGTCTCCAGCGAGAACGTGGAGAAGGTCGTGAACCCGCCGCAGAGGCCGGTCTTGAGGAGGAGGGTAGCCTGGGGCGGGAGGCGCGTCGGCGCGAGCCCGGCGACGATGCCGATGAGCACGGCGCCGGCGAGGTTCGTGAGCAGCGTCATGGCGGGCCACGGGCCCGGGGTGGGCACGAGGGAGAGCAGGTAGCGGGCAACGGAGCCCGCGGCCCCTCCGGCCGCCACACATGCGAGGTCGAGCATTTGCCCTTCCTTTCGTACAGACCACGACACTATAGCCTCTCCGGCGCTCGGGCCCGTCAGCTCAACCGGTCTGACACCGCCAGTTCTGGCGCAGGGAGACCCCGCGGAGCCTCCTCAGCACCTCTTCGACCTTGGGAATCTGCGGATCCTGCAGAACCCGCGGCCGATTGGAGACCTCCTGTTCCAGGGCGCGTACGAAGGCGGCGTCGTCCCTGTTCGAGTAGGAGATGCCCACCCCGTCGGAGAACGACTCGTCCCCGACGAAGTCCTGCACGTCGACGAGAACCACCTGCTCAAGTATCTGGTCCCGGCAGACGGGGATGGGCAGCGCGTCGACGCAGCGGGCGTGGAACTCGTTCTGTTTGAGCGCGGCTGAGAGATGCGTGTCCCACCCGTGGTGCGGTCTCCGCCTATTCCACGCGCTGGGTTGGCCGGGTGCCGGCTCGGCCTTGTCGGTCGAGCATCGGCGATAGATGGTGCCGTGGCTCGGAGGGGCAACTACGGCCCACGGTGCCCGCTTGACCTCGATGACAACGAGACCGCTTGACGTGACGACGACGCAGTCGACCTCTGTGGTAGTGGTCCCATGGGACCCCGGCGCCCCTATGAGGGCAGTGGGGATTCTGAGGCACGGGATGATTGCCGCACCCTCGAGTGGTGACCCCTTGGTCCGTGATGCTTCGAGTAACCGCTCGTAGACGGCCCGCTCGCTCGCGGCGCCTCGTCCTCCGCTCCCAACCGGCGAGACGGAGAACGTGCCACGGCCGGTGTAATGGACGGAGAACCCGTTGCTCCTCCCGTTCTGCTCCCACCGGAGGGGGCAGCCAGTCTCGCGGTGCCAGCGGTCAAGATGGAATCGTTGAAAGGCAAGGCGAGCGATGGCCGAGTCGGTCTCGCTTACCAGTTCTTGGGCGGCCTGCGCGCGGGCCTCGGCGCGTTTTATGGCGCGGTGTGCGAGAAGGGTGCCGACGCAGCGGAGGGGCCTAGGTAGCCCCTTGGTCTTTCTCTCGAGCGTGGCTCGTTGACGGGCGACATCGGCCACCGTGGCTCGGCTCCCCTGCGTCCCGGCGAACAGCGCCCGAACCTTCATGTCGAGAAGCTCGGGGGTGACGGGTTCGTGGCAACCGGGGCACCGGACATCGATGGTGGGGTCGTCCTGCGCTGCGGCATCGAACTCCTTCCCGCAGAGGGGGCACTCCACAGGCTCTGGGTTGTGGGCGGCATTCGCCGGGGGCGATACCGGTCGATAGCCCGTCTTACGGATCTGCCGGTCGCGCCGACACGTCATAACTCCTCCTGTGTTTTAACTTAATAAATACTGAATATACCAGAAGAAGATGCACCGCCCATACAGCCCAGCGGTTCTCGACCGGTCTTTTGGTGAAAGGATGCGGGGGGGGGGCGACGCATGGGCGGGCGCACTGCCCCCATCTGTCTCTGCAACAAAAAACGGGCGGCCGATGAAATCGACCGCCCGTGGACATTTGGTCGCGGGGGCAGGATTTGAACCTACGACCTTCGGGTTATGAGCCCGACGAGCTACC
>CBCSOI010000207.1:0-3577 GCA_965141595.1 uncultured Atopobiaceae bacterium
GGGAGCCCACCCTGGAGCTCATGGCCTCCATGCGGGGGCGGGGGTTCGACCGGGCGGTGCTCTTCACCCAGGACTTCACCAACAACTCCCCGCGGGCCGAGCGCCTCGACGCGTTCCTCGAGGGGGACCGCGACGTCTTCGGCGCCGCAGACCCCGACGCCGACGTCTACCTCTGCGACCCCTGGGACCCCGATAGCACCCGGGAGGCCGTCTCCGCCATGCTCGCCGACTCCGGCGACCGCACCGTGGGCGCCTACGCCACCAACACCGTGACGCTGCTCGCCGTCTACAACGCCCTCACCGAGCTGGGCGTGACCGTGGGCGAGAACGTGGGGCTCTGCGGCCCAGACGACTGGGGCTGGGCGCACCGTCTGGGATGGAACTGGACCGACACGCTGGGGTCTGGCATCACCACCTTCGAGACGGACCCCTACGCCATGGGTCTCGAGGCCGCCCGCCTCATGCTGGAGCGCATCGCCGACCCGGCCGGCAAGAAGCAGGTGCGCCTGGTCCCGACGGTCATGCCGCGGCCGTGACGCGGGAGGCGCGGCGGCAGGCGGCACCGGGCGGCGGGGCTCCTCGGCACCTCTCCCCACCTGAACGCGGTTGAGGGCGACCCTCTCGGCACCTGAACGCGATTAGGAGCGGGTTTCGCCTCCCTGAACGCGGTTGAGGGCGGATTCAGACAGGAAGGCGCGTCGAGACCCGCCCTCAACCGCATTCAGGTGCGGGGAGAGGGGTGCCCTCTCCCGGAGAAGGGGTGCCGGTATCCGGAGAGGGGACGGTGGTCCCGTCAGCCGCGACCGGCCCGGGCCGCGGCGCGGGCCTCCAGCGCCTGCCGGCGCAGCCCCGGGATGACGCCCTTCTCCTGGGACGGCACGCCCTCGAGCGGGTAGTCCAGGCCCAGGGCCCGGTACTTCCCCACGCCCATGGTGGGGTAGGGCAGCAGGTCGAGGCCCACGACGTTGTCCCAGCGGGCGATGAGCCGGCCCAGGGCGGCGAGCTCCTCGGAGCCGTCGGTGATGCCGGGCACCACCACGTGGCGGATCACCACGGGGGTGCCGCGCCGGGCCAGCTCGTCGCCCAGGGCCCGGGGGTTGTCGGCCGCCTTGCCCGTGAGCTCCCGGTGCCCCTCGTCGAGGGCGTGCTTGACGTCCAGCAGCACGAGGTCGCACTCGTCGAGCAGGGCGGCATGGCGCTCCGGCGCGGCGGCCGAGAAGGCGATTCCCGATGTGTCCAGGCACGTGTGGATGCGCCCCGCCGGCGCCCGGTGGGCCAGGGCGAACACCGCGGCGGCGAAATCGGGCTGGAGCATGGGCTCGCCGCCCGAGAGCGTGATGCCGCCACGGCGGTAGAAGGGGCGGTTGCGCTCGAAGGTGTCGAGCACCTCCCCTGCCGTGGTCACGGAGCCCGCCGCCGGGTCCCAGGAGTCGGGGTTGTGGCAGTACGCGCAGCGCATGGGGCACCCCTGGCAGAAGACCACGAGTCTCGTGCCCGGGCCGTCCACGGTGCCCATGGTCTCGACGGAGTGCACACGGCCCTCCCGGGCCCGCAGCGCGGCCACGTCGACCGTCTCCCTCTCGCCCATCGCGCCCTCCTCCCACGGGGAGGCGCCGGCCTCCCATCTCTTAAAAACATGATACAACCGCAGGAGGGGCCGCGCCCGGCTGCCCGGGTGCGGCCCCTCCGTCTCGTCGTCGCGGCGTGTCCCCCGCCGAGGCTAGAGGGCCTCGTGGAACGTGCGGGAGATGACCTCGTCCTGCTGCTCGCGGGTGAGCTTGTTGAAGTTCACGGCGTAGCCGGAGACGCGCACCGTGAGCTGCGGGTACTTCTCGGGGTGGGCCTGGGCGTCGAGCAGCGTCTCGCGGTTGAAGACGTTGACGTTGAGGTGGTGGCCGCCCTTCTCGGCATAGCCGTCGAGCATGGAGACGAGGTTGTCGACCTGGTCGGCGGAGACTTCGCTGGTGGTCATGGCAGCTCCTTCCGTAGGAGGTTTCAGGTGGTCTGGTGCGGGCGTTACGAGCAGTCGACGTCCACGGCGCCCTCGCGGGCCGAGGCGTCGGCGGCGCAGGCGGCGGGAACCTCGTTGGCGAAGGTCACCTCCACGCCCAGGGCGTCGAGGTCGAGGTCGCCGAACATGACCTCGCCGTCCTTGCCCAGGGCGCCCGGCACGATGGAGAACGTGTTGGAGATGCCGTCCTGGGCGTCCTTGAAGGGCATCTTGGCCACGGAGGCGAGGCTCGCCACGGCGCCGCAGCTGTCGCGGTGGTGCATGGGGTTGGCGCCGGGGGCGAAGGGCTCGCCGGCCTTGCGGCCGTCGGGGGTGGACCCGGTGGCCTTGCCGTACACCACGTTGGAGGTGATGGTGAGCACCGAGGTGGTGGGCACGGACTTGCGGTAGGTCTCGTAGCCGCGGATGTCGTGCATGAAGTCCTCGATCACCTCGGCGGCGATGGCGTCCACGCGGTCGTCGTCGTTGCCGTAGCGGGGGAAGTCTCCCTCCACCGCGAAGTCCACCACGATGCCGCGCTCGTCGCGGATGGGGCGCACGGTGGCGTACTTGATGGCGGAGAGGGAGTCGGCCACCACGGAGAGGCCCGCGATGCCGGTAGCGAACCAGCGGTGCACGTGCTCGTCGTGGAGGGCCATCTGCAGCCGCTCGTAGCAGTACTTGTCGTGCATGTAGTGGATGATGTTGAGGGCGTTCACGTAGACGCCGGCCAGCCAGTCCATCATGTCGTGGAACTTGTCCATGACGTCGTCGTAGTCGAGGACGTCGCCCTCCACGGGACGGTACTTGGGGCCGATCTGGGTGCCCTCGACCTCGTCCACGCCGCCGTTGATGGCGTAGAGCAGGCACTTCGCCAGGTTGGCACGGGCGCCGAAGAACTGCATCTCCTTGCCCACGCGCATGGACGACACGCAGCAGGCGATGGCGTAGTCGTCGCCGTGGTACACGCGCATGAGGTCGTCGTTCTCGTACTGGATGGAGCTCGAGACGATGGAGATCTTGGCGCAGTAGCGCTTGAAGGCCTCGGGCAGGCGGGTGGACCAGAGTACCGTGAGGTTGGGCTCGGGGCTCGTGCCGAGGTTCTCCAGCGTGTGGAGGTAGCGGAAGCTCATCTTGGTGACCAGCGGGCGGCCGTCGATGCCCATGCCGCCGATGGACTCGGTGACCCACTGGGGGTCGCCCGAGAAGAGCTCGTTGTAGTCCGGGGTGCGGGCAAACTTGACCATGCGCAGCTTCATGATGAAGTGGTCCACGTACTCCTGCACCTGGCGCTCGTCGACGATGCCGCGGGCGAGGTCGCGCTCGGCGTAGATGTCGAGGAAGGTGCTGGTGCGGCCCAGGCTCATGGCGGCGCCGTTCTGCTCCTTGACGCTGCCCAGGTAGCCGAAGTACAGCCACTGGATGGCCTCCTGCAGCGTCTCGGCGGGACGGCCCAGGTCGAAGCCGTAGATGGCGCCGAGCTCCTTGAGCTCCTGGAGGGCGCGGATCTGCTCGGAGAGCTCCTCGCGGTGGCGGATGACCGGCTCGGTCATCGTGGACTCGGTGCCCTCCTTCTGGCGCTTCTTG
>CBCSOI010000208.1:0-3560 GCA_965141595.1 uncultured Atopobiaceae bacterium
TGCGGGTGCGGGCGAAGCCGAGGCGGAAGACCACATTGTCGAGACGGGTCTCCAGGATCGACATCAGGTTGTCGCCCGTGATGCCCTCGACCTTGAGGGCCTGCTCGTAGTAGCCGTGGAACTGCTTCTCGAGGACGCCGTAGATGAACTTGGCCTTCTGCTTCTCGCGGAGCTGACGGCCGTACTCGCTCTCCTGGCGACGCTGGCGCTTGGGCTGACGGTTGGACTTCTTGTTGATGCCCATGACAATGGGGTCGATGTCGAGAGCCCTGCACCGCTTCAGGACAGGAGTCCTATCAACTGCCATGCTTGTATTCCTTCCTGGTCCTGATTACATGCGACGACGCTTGCACGGACGGCAACCGTTGTGCGGGATGGGGGTCTTGTCCTGGATGCTCGAGACCTCGAGGCCGGCGGCCTGGAGGGAGCGGATGGCGGTCTCACGGCCGGAGCCCGGGCCCTTGGTGAACACGGCGACCTTGTGCATGCCGTGTTCCATGGCCGTCTTGGCACAGGCCTCGGCGGCCATCTGGGCGGCAAAGGGGGTCGACTTGCGGGAGCCCTTGAAGCCCACGGTACCGGCGGACTGCCAGGCGATCACGTTGCCCTGGGGATCGGTGATGCTGATGATCGTGTTGTTGAAGGTGCTCTTGATGTGGGCCTGGCCCACAGCGATGTTCTTGCGCTCGGCACGACGGATACGCGTCTGCTTCACGTTCTTCTTCTGAGCCATGTCTCTCCCTTAGCCCCTCTTCTTGGCACCGATCTGACGCTTCTTGCCCTTGCGGGTGCGAGCGTTGGTGTGGGTGCGCTGGCCGCGGACGGGCAGGCCCTTGCGGTGACGGAGGCCGCGGTAGCAGCCGATCTCCATCAGGCGGGCGATGTTGGTGCGGGTCTCGCGACGGAGGTCGCCCTCGACCGTGAGGTTCTGGTCGATGTAGTCACGCATCTTGGAGACCTCGTCCTCGGTGAGGTCGCGGACGCGGGTGTCGGGATTCACGCCGGTGGCGGCGCAGATCTTCTCAGCGGTGGTGCGGCCGATGCCGTAGATATAGGTAAGACCGATCTCCACGCGCTTCTCGCGCGGGAGGTCGACGCCGTTGATACGGGCCAACTTGAAGCTCCTCTCGATTCTTTAACCCTGGCGCTGCTTGTGACGGGGGTTCTCGCAGATGACGAGGACCTTGCCGTGGCGCCTGATGATCTTGCACTTGTCGCACATCTTCTTGACGGAAGGACGTACCTTCATCTGTCATCCTTTCAAGTTGCGCTTGCTATATCTTCGCCCAGCCGCTGGCGTAAGTTTCTGCGGTTGGAATGCGAGGGCGTCGCCCTCCTATTTGTAGCGGTAGGTGATACGGCCGCGGGTGAGGTCATAGGGGGAGATCTCGACGACCACACGGTCGCCGGGGAGGATGCGGATGTAGTTCATCCGGATCTTGCCGGAGATCGTGCACAGGATGGTGTGACCGTTCTCAAGCTCGACGTTGAACATGGCATTGGGCAGGGGCTCGATGACCTTGCCCTCGAGCTCGATCGCGTCCTGTTTACTCACGTGGCAACCTTTCTCCACACGTTACGGCGATTTTCCAGTCTATCCGATGGCCACCCAGCCGTCCACGGACACAACGGTGCAGGACCCCGTGACGGCGGTCCTGCACACAGGATGACCACGCTTGGCGTCAGTTCTGGCCACCCTCCATCGGGCACCAGGGACCCTTGTCGTCCTCGGTGAGGATGACAGGTCCGTCCTCGGTGATGGCGACGGTGTTCTCGTAGTGGGCCGCGCAGCCGCCGTCGGCGGTGACGACGGTCCAGCGGTTGGGCATGACGCGGCAGTCGTAGTCGCGCTCCACGATCATGGGCTCGATGGCGATCACCATGCCGGCCTGGAGCTTCACCCCTCGGCCGTGGTGCCCGTAGTTGGGGACACTGGGCTCCTCGTGCATGTCGTGGCCCACACCGTGGCCCACGTAGTCGCGGATGACGCCGAAGCCATGGCGCTCTGCATGCTCCTGCACGGCATGTCCGATGTCGCCGAGGCGGTTGCCTGGGACGGCCTGCTTGATGGCGAGCTTGAGGCAGTCGCGGGTGACCTCGCAGAGCTCCTTGTGGGAGGGCGTGGGGGTGCCGCAGTAGAACGTCCAGGCGTTGTCCCCCACCCAGCCGTTGAGGATGGCACCGGTGTCGATGGACACGATGTCGCCGTCCTTGAGGATGACGTCCGCGGACGGGATGCCGTGGACGATCTCGTCGTTGATGGAGCAGCAGATGGAGGCCGGGAAGCCGCCGTAGCCCTTGAACGCGGGCACGCCGCCGTGCATACGGATGATGCCCTCGGCCACGCGGTCGAGCTCGAGCGTGGAGACGCCGGGGACGATGCGCGCGCCCACGCGGCGGAGCGCCGTCTTGGAGAGGGCGCCTGCGTTCTTCATCTGCTCGACCTCTTCGGGAAGCTTGATCTTGATCATGGGTGATCAGCGTCCCCTACAGACCCAGGAGGGTCTTGACGTCGGCGTAGACCTCGTCCTGGGAGCGGTCGCCGTCGACCTCGCGCAGCAGCCCCTTGTCGCGGTAGTAGCCCACGAGCGGTGCGGTGGACTCCTCGTAGACATCGAGGCGCTGCTTGATGGTCTCGGGCTTGTCGTCGTCGCGCTGGTACATCTCGCCGCCGTCGCGCGGGCAGGTCTCATCGGCGGCGGTGCCGGTGTAGCCGCAGGTGCGGCAGGTGCGCCTCGAGCTCAGGCGCTCCACGATGACCTCGGGCTCCACGGAGACGAGGAGAGCGGCGTCGAGGTTGACGCCCATCCCGGCGAGCTCCTCGTCGAGGGACTCGGCCTGGGAGGTGTTGCGGGGGAAGCCGTCGAGGATGAAGCCGGCGGCGGCCTCAGGCGTGCCCAGGCGCTCCTTGACAAGGCCGATGACCACGGAGTCCGGCACGAGCTTGCCGGCATCCATGTAGCCCTTGGCCTCCTTGCCGAGGGGTGTGCCGGCCTTGACGGCGGCGCGCAGCAGGTCGCCCGTGGAGATGTGGTCGAAGCCGAACTCCTCCACGAGCTTCTGGGCCTGGGTGCCCTTGCCGGCGCCGGGCGCCCCGAGAAGAACGATGTTCATGGTGTCTCCTTACGTTGGGGCGCGACGGCGCCGGGGTGTGGCATCTAGCGGATGAACAGGCCCTCGTAGTCGTGGGTCTTCAGCTGGCTCTCCACCTGGGTGAGGGTGTCGAGCGCGACGCCCACCATGATGAGGATGGAGGTGCCGCCGAAGGCCTGGATGAGGGTGTTCGACGTGAACGTGAACAGGATCGAGGGGGCGACCGCGATCACGGCCAGAAAGAGCGCACCCGGCAGGGTGATGTGGTCGAGGACGCTCTTGATGTAGGCGGCTGTGGCGGCGCCGGGGCGCACGCCGGGGATGTAGCCGCCCTGCTTGCGCAGCTGGTCGGCTGTCTCCTCGGGGTTGAACACCATGGAGGTGTAGAAGTACGCGAAGGCGACGATCAGAAGCACCGACAGGATCCAGTTGAGCCAACCGGCCGAGACCGCGTTGGCGAAGACCTG
>CBCSOI010000209.1:0-3535 GCA_965141595.1 uncultured Atopobiaceae bacterium
GGCCGCAGGCGCGCCTTGGGCGCGGGGCCCGAGAAACCGGAGCCCGCGCCCTTGGGCGGGAACGTGACGGTCCACACGGAGCCGTCTCCCCCTGCGATCTCCACGGTCTCGCCGCGGGGGGTCTCCGGGCCCGACGACGCGCCGAACCTCATCAGGCCTCGGGGGCGTCGTCGGTGTCGGCAGCGTCGGCCGGCGTGCCGTCGGCCAGCTCGTCCTCGAACTCGAGGCCGCAGGCGATGCGCACCTTGTGGTCGATCTCGTCGAAGAGGTCGGGGTTGGAGCGCAGGAACTCCTTGGCGGCCTCGCGGCCCTGGCCGAGGCGCTCCCCCTGGTAGGTGTACCAGGCACCGGACTTGTCGACCACCTCGTAGTCGACCGCCAGATGCCGGTGCCGTACATGATGTCGAACTCGGCCTGCTGGAAGGGCGGGGCCACCTTGTTCTTGACCACCTTGACGCGGACGCGGCTGCCCACGAGCTCGCCGTCCTTCTTGATGCCGTCGACCTTGCGGATGTCCATGCGCACCGAGGAGAAGAACTTGAGCGCGCGGCCGCCCGTGGTGGTCTCGGGGCTGCCGAACATGACGCCGATCTTCTCGCGGAGCTGGTTGATGAAGATGCAGGTGGTCTTGGACTTGGCGAGGGATCCGGCGAGCTTGCGGAGCGCCTGGCTCATGAGGCGTGCCTGGAGGCCCACCGTGGTGTCGCCGATCTCGCCCTCGATCTCGGCCCGGGGCACGAGGGCCGCCACGGAGTCGATGACGATGACGTCGATGGCGCTGGAGCGCACGAGCATGTCGCAGATCTCGAGCGCCTGCTCGCCGGTGTCGGGCTGGGAGATGAGGACGTCGTCGATGTCCACGCCGATGCGGGCGGCGTAGCCGGGGTCGAGGGCGTGCTCGGCGTCGATGAAGGCCACGACGCCGCCCATGGCCTGGGCCTCCGCCAGGATCTCGAGCGAGAGGGTGGTCTTGCCCGAGGACTCTGGGCCGTAGATCTCGACGATGCGGCCGCGGGGCACGCCGCCGATGCCAAGGGCGGCGTCGAGCGCGATGCAGCCCGTGGGGATGGCTTCCACCTCGAGGTCGCTGCCGCCGTCGCCGAAGCGCATGATGGCGCCCGAGCCGAACTTCTTGCGGATCTCGGCCGTGGTGGCGTCCACCACCTTGTCGCGCTCCTCGCCGGTGGTGCGTGCCGCCACGGTCTTCGTGGTCTCCTTCTTCTTGGCCATGGTGCTCCTCTCGTCTCTTTTCTGTCCGGAATGCTAGAAGAACATCTGTTCTATGTCAATCCGACGCCACCATGGAACCAGACGGGTCCGACGGCGTGCCGACCATTTCCCGACCGCAATCCGACCGCGGCGGTCAAAGGGAGCCCCTCGCACGACGTCGCCGCAGGTGGCGACGGTGGCGCCCCGACGAGGCACACGGATGCCCCGAGATTTCTCCCTCAACCCTCCACAAGTGCCGAGAGGTGCAGGGCAAGGGCACAGGCAACGGCCTTGAGGCGCACGCCCGCACGGTCCCCGGTGAAGTGCCGCAGCAGGGTCTTCTCCCCCTCCGGCGCGGAGAGGCAGAGCCACACGGTACCCACGGGCTTGCCCGGGACCGCACCGCCGGGACCGGCGATACCCGAGATGGAGACACAGGCGTCGGCTCCGAGGCACCTCCGGGCACCCGCCGCCATCTCGCGGACGCAGCGTTCGGAGACGGCGCCGACCTCGGCGAGGGTGGCGGCCGAGACGCCGAGGACGGACTCCTTGACCGAGCAGGCGTAGCTTACGACGGAGCCGAGGAGCACCTCCGACGACCCGGCCTGGGACGTAACGGCGCCGGACGCGAGCCCGCCGGTGCAGGATTCGGCGAAACCGACGGTCCTCCCCGCGGCGGACGCGGCGCGGACCAGCGCCCCCGCGAGGGCGCAGACATCGTCCCAGGACGGCGCCTCCCCGGTCTGGAACCCGTCCTCGAGCGCGCGCTCCCATGTCAAGGCCATGGCGGCCCCCTCCCCTACGACAGGTACTTCCAGCATTTGGCCAGGTAGTCGGCGCCCGACCACACGGTCAGCACCACGGCGGCGGCCATGGCGACCCAGGACAGGCCGTAGAGCCAGAGCGTGGGCGCCCAAGCCTGGGGCAGGGCCATGGCCACAAGGTAGCCGCCGACGGCCCCCATGGTGCTGGCGGTCTTGGCCTTGCCGAGCCGGCTCGCGGCGACGACGACGCCCTTGGACGCCACGACCATGCGGAGGCCGGACACGAGGAACTCGCGGGCGACCACGATCACGACGACCCAGATGGAGACGAGCCCCAGGCCCATGAGGACGAGGAGGCTCGACACCACCACGAGCTTGTCGGCGATGGGGTCGAGGAACTTGCCGAAGTCCGTGACCTCGTTGCGGGAGCGCGCCAGGTAGCCGTCGAGGGAGTCGGTGGAGGCGATGACGATGAAGAGGAGCGCCGTCAGCGCCCACGGCACCGACACGGAGTCGGGCAGCAGCGGCCCGGCGAGCTCGGCGGCGACGAGCCAGGCGAAGATCGCCACCACCCTGACGACGGTCACGACGTTGGCCGCCGTGGCGATGCCCGGCGCTCCCCCCTCCCGGCTCATTCGGCGCCGCCCTCGAGGGGCTCGCCGACGAGCTCGTAGCAGAAGGAGTCGACGAGGCGCACCGGCACCACGTCGCCGACCGCGTACTCGCCGGAGGCGATGTGCACGGCGCCGTCGCAGTCGGGGGCCTGGAACCAGGCGTGGCCGACGAACTCGACGTTCCCGTCGCCGTCGTCCTCGACGCCGTCGACGATGACGTCCACGGTCTCGCCCACGTGGGCGGCCGTGGCCGCGAATCCGAGGTTCTCGGCTATGTCGATGAGGCGCTGGGTGCGCTCGAGCTTCACGTCCTCGGGCACCTGGTCGGGCCTGCGGCACGCGGCCGTCCCCTCCTCGGGCGAGTAGGCGAAGACGGACACGTAGTCGAACTCCTCGTCCTCGAGGAAGTCGCACAGCAGCTCGAAGTCCTCCTCGGTCTCGCCGGGGAAGCCTGCCATGCCCGTGGTGCGCAGCACCATGTCGGGGATCTCCTCGCGAAGGCGGGCGAAGACCCCCGCCAGCTGCCCGGCGTCACCGGTGCGGTTCATGGCGGACAGCACGGCGCCGGACGCATGCTGGATGGGGATGTCGATGTAGGGAAGGACGGCGTCGTTGTCGCGGATGGCAGCGACGAGCTCGGGGGTCATGCCCTCGGGCTGCAGGTAGAGCACGCGGATCCAAGCACCGTGGGCATCGGCCACGGGGGCCAGGAGGTTCAGGAGGTCCGCCAGGGTCTGAGACTCGTCGAGGTCCGAGCCCCAGATGCCGGTGTCCTGGCCGATGAGCACGATCTCGCGGGCGCCGCCCTTGAGCTGGCCCTCGACCTCCTCGAGGATCTCCGCGGCCGGCCGAGAGGCGTAGCGGCCACGGATGTAGGGGATGGCGCAGAACGAGCAGAAGCGGTCGCAGCCGTCGGAGATCTTGACGTAGGCGCTCGCCCCCTGGACC
>CBCSOI010000210.1:0-3521 GCA_965141595.1 uncultured Atopobiaceae bacterium
AGGCCGTCGAAGCCGCCGAGCCACTCTGCCACCACGGCGCCCACCACGGCATAGGTCACGCTGATGCGCAGGCCGCCGAAGAACGACCCTATGGCCGCCGGCAGCTTGGCGTAGCGGAACACCTGGAGGCGCGAGGCGCCCATGGTGCGGAGCAGGTCGCAGGCGTCGGGGTCGGCCGAGGCGAAGCCCTCGGCCAGGGCCACGGTCACCGGGAAGAACGTGGTGAGGGCCACGAGCAGCACCTTGGGCAGCATGCCGTAGCCGAGCCAGAGCACGAGGAGCGGCGCGATGGCCACGGTGGGGATGGTCTGGCTCACGGTGACGAGGGGCTGGAGGGCGCGCTTGAGGGGGCCGAACCGCTCCATGGCGCAGGCGATGAGGAAGCCCGCGGCCACGCCCAGGCCGAGGCCGGCGAGGGCCTCGGCCATGGTCACGAGCGCGTGGGAGGCGAGCAGGGGCGCGTCGTCCACGAGGGCGCGGGCCACGTCGACGGGGCCCGGCAGCAGGAACGACGGCACGACACCCAGCGACACCACGGCCTGCCAGGCGGCCAGCAGCACGGCCACCGCCACCGTGGGCGCCACCCAGCGGCGGCGCGGGCGGGAAGTCTCGCGTGCGGCCGCGGGGCGGCCGGGCGGCACGGCCTTCTTACGGGTGGGGGCGTCAGGCATGGTCGGCGTCGAAGCGCGCGTTGAGGCCGGCGTACTTGCCCACCTTGCGTTCGGTGGTGAGCATGGGCTCCTCGGCCCGGACGTCGATCTTGGCGTAGGTCATGACCTTGCCGGCGCCGGCCTTGACGGCGATCTCCTGGCAGGCCTTGAGGATGTCCATGCAGAGGTCGTAGTCGCCCTCGATGGTGGACTCGAACGGCCCCACGAACAGGCTCACAGGCTGGGCCTTGAGGTAGTCGATGACCTTGTCGACGATGCGCACCACCTCGTCGTCGCAGGCGGCGTCCATGGGAAGGACCTGGATGGCTACGGCACACTGCATACGCGCTCCTCTCCGGCGGGGAGAAAAGGGCCCCGCCTTGACCGGGACCCTCGTTGTGGCGAGCGCTGTGGTCCCTACGCTGGCATTACCCAGATCAGGTGAAGGGTCAGGGCCGCGATGGGCCCAATCTCAGCCGGCGTGCGCCAGCCCCCCGTTTGGTTGGAGTATAGCCCAGCGGGCCGACCGTGCGGGCGCTATCCTAGGGACATCACGACCCCGAGGAGGACCCATGGCTGCAGACCCGCTCGCAGACGCCCTGGACACCGCGACCCTCGCCGAAGCGCTCCCGGGGCCCGCGGACGCCGGCAGCCCCGCCGCCCGCGTGACGGCGGCCGCCGACGCCGGGGAGGACGCCGGCAGCGGGCTGCGCCGCTGGTTCCACGCCCACCCGGAGGCCTCCTTGGAGGAGGCCGGCACCGCCACGGCCGTCGCGGCGCAGCTGGACGCCCTGGGGGTGGAGCACACGATGCCGCTCCCCAACGCCGTGGTGGCCACGGTCCGCGGCACTGCGCCCGGCGCCTACGGCCCCGACGGCACGGCCCGCAGGCGCGTGCTGCTGCGGGCCGACATCGACGCCCTGCCCGTGGAGGAGGACACCGGGCTGCCGTTCTCGTCCACCGCCCCCGGCCTCATGCACGCCTGCGGCCACGACTGCCACGCCGCCATGCTCCTGGGCGCCGCCGCGGTGCTGCAGGCCAACCGCGACCTTATCGCCGGCGAGGTGCGCCTGGTGTTCCAGCCCGCCGAGGAGTGCTCCCAAGGCGCCCGCATGCTGGTGGACGCCGGCGTGTGCGAGGGCGTGGATGCGGCGTGGGGCTGCCACATCTGGAGCGAGCTGCCGAGCGGCACGGTCTCGGTGGAGCCTGGCCCGCGCATGGCCAACGCCGACTGGTGGCGCGTGGAGGTCACCGGCACCTCGGCCCACGGCGCGCTCCCCCACCGCGGGGCCGACGCCGTGGTGGCCGGCGCCGCCATCGTGGAGCAACTGCAGACCGTGGTGAGCCGGCAGGTGTCGCCGTTCGAGCCCGTGGTGGTCACCGTGGGGCAGTTCCACGGCGGCACGGCCCGAAACGTCATCGCCGGCAGCGCGTGGCTCGAGGGCACGGTGCGCACGTTCGACCCCGAGGTGCACGCGCGGGTGCCGCTGCTCATGAAGCGCGTCGTGGAGGACACTGCCGAGGCCTTCGGGTGCACGGCACGCGTGGCCGACTACACGCTGGGCAGCTGGGCCGTGGTGAACGACCCGGCGGTGACCGAGGTGGCCCGCCGCGCGGCCCGGGAGGTGCTGGGTGAGGAGGCGCTCGTCTCGTACCGCGGCTCCATGCCCGGTGAGGACTTCTCGGAGTACCTGTTCGAGGTGCCGGGATGCTTCGTCTTCCTGGGCTGCTCCACCACGGGGACCGACCACTGCTGGCCGCAGCACTCCTGCCACTACAACCCCGACGAGGGGGTGCTGGCGGACGGCGTGAGGCTGGCGGCGCAGTTCGCGGTGGACTTCCTGGCGGGATGACCACGGCTGGAGGGGCGGGCGCGCACGCCGGGTGGGACGTCACCGGCGGCGGCGCGCATGCCGGGCGGGGCGTCACGGGCGGGCCTGCGGGCTCGACGGCCCTCCACGGGCGGCCCCGGGGGCTCGGTCACCCTTCAAGCGCCCCCTACGACGGCCCCTTGCGACAAAGGCCCCATACAGGGCGCACGCCAGCGCATTTTCGGACCAAAGACCCGCTGGAGGGGGACTTCTCGCGCGCAAAGGGGCGTTGAAGGGTGATACGGCACCCTTTATCGGGGTGTCGGGGCAAGTCCCCCGCACAGGGCGCCCCTATAGGGGGACGTTGCCCTTGGGGCGCTCCCCCTGGGCGCCCCTACAGGACAGGACGGGCCGGGCGTCGCCGCCAAGCGTCAAGTTGGGACAAAAGTGCCCGACCATTGGGACAAAAGTGTCCGGGTGGTGGGACGGCTACTCCTTCTCCTCGCCGTTGAGCAGCCGGTCGACCATGACCTTGTTGGCTTCCAGCTCCACGGCGTCGTCCAAGGGGTCCAGAGAGCCGTCGCCGCAGCGCCTGTCGAGCGCGCGGGACAGCAGCCAGTCTGCCACGCCGGGGTTCTTGGGCAGCAGCGGGCCATGGATGTAGGTGCCCAGCACGTTCTTGTAGAGGCAGCCCTCCTCGCCCGTCTGGCCGTCGTTGCCGTGGCCGAAGAGCACCCGGCCCAGCGGCTCCACACCCCCGCCGAGGGTCGTACGGCCGCCGTGGTTCTCATAGCCCACCACGGGCTGGGGCGACACGGGGCTCTCCACCGCCACGTTGCCGATGAGGCGCGGGGCCCCGCGACGGGTCTCCATGTCCACGAGCCCGAGGCCCTCGAGCACGTCGTCGCCCATGGCGTAGGAGTGGCCTAGCAGCTGGTAGCCGCCGCAGACGGCCAAAAGCACGCCGCCGTCCTCCACGAAGGACGTGAGCTCGGCCCTCTGCCTCAGGAGCCGCTGGCACACGATGGCCTGCTCACGGTCGGAGCCGCCGCCGATGAAG
>CBCSOI010000211.1:0-3520 GCA_965141595.1 uncultured Atopobiaceae bacterium
CAGACGTCGGCCTCGAACTGCCCGCTGGTGTCGCGGAGGCGGTCGCGGGGATCGCAGGCGTTCACCGAGACGGTCTCCTTCTCGTCGGCCCCCATGCGGTGGTTGAGCACGATGTCGCCGATGACCTTGATCCCGTGGCCGTGGAGCGCGTCCACGGCCGCCAGGTACTCGTCGAGGGTCCCGTACTTGGTGGGCACGGTCCCCTTCTGGTCGAACTCCCCAAGGTCGAAGAGGTCGTAGACGCCGTAGCCCACATCCTGGGACCCGGCCTGGCCCTTGTACGCGGGCGGCAGCCACACCGCGGAGAAGCCCACGCGCTCCAGGTCGGGCGCCTGCTCCGCCACCACGCGCCAGAACCCCGCGTCCGCCGGCAGGTACCACTCGAAGTCTTGGAGGACCGTCTCCCTCATGGCTGCACCCCTCGTCTCGACAATGGAAGGACAGGGTGCCTCCTACCCGGACGGCGGAAGGAAAATCAATCGTCCCTCACGCATACCGTTACGGTTCTGTTGCGGTCCGACCCTGCCGCGGCAGGTGCGCCGGCGACCCGGCCGCCCCTACAGGGGCCAGGGCATCAGGATGAGCACCGAGATGAGGGCGAACGCGACGGCCATGCCCTTCTGGCCCGCCATGGCGAGCAGCACCACGAACACGGTGTCCACGATGGCGTTGCCCACGAACCAGACCGCCCAGTAGTCGGCCAAGGGGACGACGCCCGCATAGCTCAGGACCGTGAGCAGGACCTCGGCCACGAGCCAGACCCAGAACACGATGTTGATCCACTTCGACGCCTCGTAACGCTCCTGCCAGCTTGCCATCTCCGCTCCTTGCCTCGGGTTCGATGGGTGGTTTCTGCCCAAACGGGGACGCCTGCACCGTGGAGTTTCCCTGCAGTTAATCCCTACCTGTCAGCAGGTGTTTAAAGTCGCCGGTTTGTCGGTATCGAGACCCCAGACAGCCGTACGGCCGCGGCCGCGGCCACCCGGGAGAAGGGAATGCCATGACCGGCTACAAGAACATCGAGAAGGAGACCCCGCTGCGCCTCGTCGACCTCGTCGATTACCAGGACGGCCAGGTGGTCTCCAAGACCCTCGTCCAGAACGAGGCGGTGAGCATGACGCTGTTCGCCTTCGACAGGGGCGAGGAGATAAGCACGCACTCCTCCGGCGGCGACGCCATGGTCACCGTGCTCGACGGCACGGCCCACCTCACCATAGGCGGCACCGGCTACGACGTCCCGGCCGGCGGGACCATCGTCATGCCGGCCGACGTGCCCCACGCCGTCTTCGCCCCCGAGCGCTTCAAGATGTTCCTCCAGGTGGCCTTCTAGCGAGGGGCCGCGCGCACGTCCCCCGCACACAGGAGGGCGCCCCCGGCAGAGAGGAGACCGGGGGCGCCAAGCGGGGTAGGCGCCTATGGGTTCGGCCCGTCGGCCCGGGCCGGCCGTCACGTGCCGGCCGACCCGGGTAGGAACCGACGGCCCGGGGTGCCGCTAGGCGGCCTCCTTGGCCGCCTCGGCATGGCCCGTGTGCGCCTTGGGCATGGGCCGGAAGAGCTGGAACAGGATGGCTGCCACCGCTACGAGGGCGACCACCGTCCAGAACCCGAAGCGGCCGAGCGCGAAGAGCTCCCACAGCTGGTTGATGATGAGGCCCACGACCCAGCCGAAGCCGCACTGGTAGCCCACGGCCGCCCAGAACCACTTGGTGTCGTTCATCTGGCGCCGGATGGTGCCGATGGCGGCGAAGCACGGGGCGTCGAGCATGTTGAAGGCCACGAAGGCGATCATGGCGCCGAGGGAGAAGGTGCCGGCCACGGTGAACATCTGCTGGAACGTGGCCCAGAGGAGCGTGGAGCCCTCGCCCACCTCGCCGAGGCCGAACAGCACGCCGAACGTGGACACGAGGTTCTCCTTGGCGATGAGCGCGGAGAGCGAGCACGCGGCGGCCTGCCAGGAGCCAAAGCCCAAGGGCGCGAAGATCCAGGCGATGGCACCGCCCACGGCGGCGAGCAGCGAGAAGTCCATGTAGTTCTCGGGCACGGCCTCCATGGCGGGCAGGAACCCGAAGGCGCCGTCGCCGCCCTCCCAGCCGGCAAGGCCGAAGTTCGAGAGGAACCACACGCCCACGCAGGCCACGAAGATGATGGTGCCGGCCTTCTTGATGAACGCGGAGACGCGCTCCCAGACGTGTAGCAGGTACGACTTGAGGGCGGGCAGGTGGTAGGCGGGCAGCTCCATGACGAACGGGGCGGGCTCGCCGGCGAAGGGCTTGGTCTTCTTGAGCATGATGGCCGACACGATGACGGCGGCGAGGCCCAGGAAGTAGAAGAACGGGGCGATCCACCAGCCCTCGGTGCCGCCGATGAGCACGCCCATGAGCAGGGCGATGATCGGCGTCTTGGCGCCGCAGGGGATCATGGTGGCGAGCATGACGGTCATGCGGCGGTCGCGCTCGTTCTCGATGGTCTTGGTGGCCATGATGCCGGGCACGCCGCAGCCGCTGGAGATGAGCAGCGGGATGAAGCTCTTGCCCGAGAGGCCGAACCGCCGGAACGCGCGGTCCATGACGAAGGCCACACGGCTCATGTAGCCGCAGTCCTCGAGGAAGCACAGGAGCAGGAACAGCACGACCATCTGGGGCACGAAGCCGAGGATGGAGCCCACACCGCCCACGATGCCGTCGAGGACGAGGGACTTGACCATGTCGGAGGCACCGGCCTGGTCGAGCCAGCCCTCCACCACCACGGGGATGCCGGGCACGTAGACGCCGTACTCGCCGGGGACGGGCTCGGCGGCCTCGGAGGCGGCGAGGAACGCGGCAGCGTCGACGTCGTCGTGGTAGGCGAGCGTCTGGCCGGCGGCCAGCTGGGGCTCGTCGGAGGCGTCGGTGAGCACCACGTTGCCCTCGCTGTCGAGGAAGTTGCCGTCGGCGTCGTGCATGGGCACGTCCTTGGCCACGACGCCCGCCGCCTCGGCACGGGACGCGAAGTCCTCGATGGCGGCGGTGTCGCCCTCCTCGACGGCCTCGGCCACGCCCTCGGTGGGGACGCCGGCCTCCTCGGCGGCAGCGAGGTAGGCGTCCACTTGGCCGCCGTAGTCGTTGCCCGCGTACTCCTCGGAGGCCTCGTCATAGGCGGCTGCGGAGGCGGGGCTCAGGAACCAGCCGTCGCCGAAGGCGCCGTCGTTGGCCCAGTCGGTGCCCCAGGTGCCCACGGTGGAGACCGCGAGGTAGTACACGAGGACCATGACCGCCACGAAGATGGGCAGGCCCAGCCAGCGGTTGGTGACCACGCGGTCGATCCTCTCGGAGGTGGTGAGACGGGGCGGCGCCTTGACCACGCAGTCGGCAACGGCAGCCTCGATCCAGTCGTAGCGCTCGCAGGTGACGAGCGACTCGGCGTCGTCGTCCAACCTGACCTCCACGCCGGAGCGCACGGCGTCGAGCGCGGCCACGGACGCGGCGGGCAGCCCGAGGGGCTCGAGAGCCGCCCCGTCGCCCTCGAAGGCCTTGACGGCGTA
>CBCSOI010000212.1:0-3518 GCA_965141595.1 uncultured Atopobiaceae bacterium
CCCGAGGAACGAGAACGCGCAGTAGATGACCGCCATGAGGAGGCCGGCCCCGAGACCCGCCAGGGAGACCTCGCGGGCCTGCGCCCCCTTGTCGGCCACGCCGAGGGCGCCCACGTTCTCGGCCACCACGAGGCCGAAGGTCATGGCCGCCAGGAGGTCCATGGTCTGGTAGCCGGTCACGAAGCCGTCCACGGCGGGCGACGACGTGTACGCCGCCTGCACGGGGCCCGGCACGCCGAGCGGGTCGACGAGGCTCGCCACGGCGAGGACGGCGATGAGGGCCACGAGGGCCGGTCCCGTCACCTTGCCGAGGAACCGCGAGATGCGCCCCGGTCGGAGCGCCATGGCGAAGGCAACACAGAAGAACGCGACGGAGAAGGCGAGCTGCGCCGCCGCCTCGGAACCGTCGGGCAGGAGCGGCGAGAGCATCTCGAAGGCCGTGGAGCTCGTGCGCGGGATGGCGAGCAGCGGCCCGATGGCGAGGTAGACGAGGGCCACGAACACCGCCGAGAAGCGCGGGGAGACACGGCCGGCCAGGGCGCGGGCGTCGCCCGCCAGGGCCACGGCCACGACGGCGAGGACCGGCAGCCCGATGCCCGACACCAGGAACCCCGCGGTGGCCGGAACGGCCGCCGTTCCGGCCTGGAGGCCCAGCAGCGGCGGGAGGATGAGGTTCCCGGCGCCGAAGAACATGGAGAAGAGCATGAGGCCCACGACGAGCCGGGCCCTCCCGTCGAGCGGGCGGGCGGGTCTCGGGCTGGACTCTGGACGCTGTCCCATGGGCTCTCCTCGCGGGTACGCAGAACGGCCGGTGCCCGGGTGTGTACCCCGGCACCGGCCGCCCTTTCCCCGGGGGACCCGTCTAGGGCCTCCCCCCGTCCCGGCGCTCGGCCTCGATGGCGGCCATGACCTGGGCCATGACGTCGGTGGAGCCCAGGTCCTCCGGGATGAGAATCGTCGAGGAGCCCTTCTCGGCGAACTTCTCGAGCATGCCCAGGCGCTGGGTGAACATGAGCAGCATGTTGGCCTCGTTGCTGGAGAGGCCCGACTCCTGGATGGTGGAGAGCGAACGGGCCAGGCCCTCGGCGATGGCGATGCGCTGCTGGGCGATGCCCTCGCCCTGGATCTTCATGGACTCGGCGTCGGCCTGGGCGGCGATGACGGAGCGCGCCTTGGCGGCCTCGGCCTCGTTGGTGGCGCTCACGCGGTCGTTGGCCGTGGTGATGATGCGGTTCATGGACGCCTGGACGTCGGCCGGGAGCTTGATGGACGTGATGAGCGTGGTCACGATGGCGTAGCCGTAGCCCACCATCTTCTCCTTGACGTCCTCGCCGATGGCGCTCGCGATGGCGTCCTTCTCGGAGAAGACGGTCTCGAGGTCGCGGGTGGGGATCTGGGAGCGGAGGGCGTCCGCGAAGTAGTCCTTAATCTGGCCCACGGGGTCGGCGAGCGTGTAGACCGACTTGTAGATGCCGGACTCCCGGATGTCAGCGCAGGGCTCCTGGTCCACCCGGTACTGGATGGCCACCTCGAGGCCGATGGTGACGTTGTCCTTGGTCTTGGCGTCGTAGTCCAGGTGCAGGTCCTGGGTCATGAGCGAGACGTCGTGGGCCGACTCCACCACCGGGATGAGGAGGTTGAGGCCCGGCTGCAGCACGCGGTTGAAGCGGCCGAACCGCTCCACGACGGCCACGTGCTGCTGCCTCACAACGACCACCGAGGCGCTGAGCACCGCCACCACGACGACGAGGAGCACGACGAGCAGGATACGGTCGAGCAGCATGGCTGGTCCAATCTCTCGGGCCCGCGCGGGGCGTTCCTATCCCTTGAGGTAGAGGTCCCTGGGGACGAGGCGCGCCTGCCACAGGCTCGAGAGGCC
This sequence comes from uncultured Atopobiaceae bacterium, assembly GCA_965141595.1. Taxonomy (GTDB): domain Bacteria; phylum Actinomycetota; class Coriobacteriia; order Coriobacteriales; family Atopobiaceae; genus Granulimonas. The sequence goes on from CBCSOI010000212.1 coordinate 1,880, forward strand.
GTGGAAGATGCGGCGCTCGTCTTGGTCGGTGAGGCCGTTCTCGGCGAGCTGGATGAGGCGCTGCACGAGCGTGGTCAAGGGCGTCCCGTAGACCTCCGCCTCCCAGCCGAGGGTGCGCAGCTGCCAGTAGGCCATGCGGACCTCCTCCTCGGTGCGGCCGTCCACGAGCAGGGCGCTCGCGCGCCTGAAGGCGTCGGCGTCGTAGAAGATGCCCTTGACGAAGGCGGCGAGGGCGGCGGCGAGGCGGGGCGGCATGGAGTCGGCGTCGCGCATCTCGATGATGCCCTTGAGGCGCACCGTGGGGAACACCATGGACAGCATATGCGCGAGCTCGCCCTCGGAGAGGTCCCGCATGGCCAGGATGTCAGCCTCGGTGGCGGAGCAGGTGGAGATGGTGACCCCGCGGTCGTCCGTGAACAGGATGGGCCGCACCCCCAGGAGCCAGTCCACGTAGGACTCCGGCGAGAAACCCTCGTCGAAGGTGCCGGGCACGATGCCGCAGCGGTCGCCGTCCACGGAGTCCCAGATACGCGAGCGCACCATGGCCGGCGTGTCGCAGGGGGCGAGGCCGCGCCAGGAGCTCACGTTGTCGCAGAGGAACGAGAGGATGGGGCCCAGGGCCACGGCGAGGCGGAACTGCTCCACCATGGAGTCCTCCTCGCCGCAGTCGATGGAGACCTGGGTGGAGGCCGAGAGCCGCATCATGTCGCGTGCGTAACGGCCCGTGCGGGAGAGGTAGGCGTCCATGAGGCGGTAGCGCTCCTTGGGGATGAGCGGCACCTCCTGGGGGTCGGCCGTCACCGGGTCGCACCCCAGGGCCACGAGCTGCCACTCCACGCCGAGGTCGTCGCAGATGGCGAGGAACTGCTCGTCGAAGGCCTCGAGGGCACCGAGGAGGTCGACCACGCTGGGCGAGGGGCCCACGGATGCCTCGAGCTGGCCGCCGGGCTCCAGGGTGACCGTGATGCCCACGGAGCGCCCGCAGCCCACGTCGACCGTGCCCGCGTAGCCGAAGAGCCTGCCGTCCACGAAGACGCGCTCGTCGGGCGAGAAGAATCGCTGCCAGCGCTCGAGGAGCGTGGAGACGCCGAGGACGTCGTCGAAGGCAACGCGGGTGCCGGTGGCGGGGTCGATGACGATACGCTCGAGTTCGAGCCCGAGCATGCGGCCCTCCTCGGGGCGCCTCGTACGGGACCTTCCGCCGACGACGGAGCAGAGCGCGGCGCGGTTCCTCTCCAGCCGCTCGGCCTCGGTGGCGGTGTAGCGGGATTCGCCCATGGAGCACCTTTCGACGCAGGGCAAAGGGCGGCATCGGGTCCGCCACGTGCATAGCCAGTGTACCCCCACTATGGTTTTCGGTGAAGGGTCCGAGGTTTTCCGCAAACGGCTGAATCGTCCCGATTCCCATCGATCCAACGGAGCAGGTCCTCGCGCCCATGCCCCACCTCGCCCCTATGCACGGCGTCGAGGGCGGCGCGCAGCACGCGGCCCACGGCGGGGCCCGGGGGCATGCCGAGCGCGGCCATGACGTCCGCGCCGGAGACCGCGAGGTCGGAAGGCCTGAGGGGCACGCCGGCCGCCAGGAGGGCGCGGCCGCGGGCCTCGAGGGCGTCCACCTCCACGGCATAGTCCCGGTACG
>CBCSOI010000213.1:0-3508 GCA_965141595.1 uncultured Atopobiaceae bacterium
ATTGGACCTTTGGCGCCTCCGCGGCCGCCCGTGCCAGAGACAGCGTTGCCGGCCGGGCGCCCGGACGCTCCCCCCGCCACAAGAAAACAGGCCGTCGGGTTGCCCCGACGGCCTGCTGAGATTCTGGTGGGCGATGCTGGGTTCGAACCAGCGACCCCATCCGTGTGAAGGATGTGCTCTACCACTGAGCCAATCGCCCGTGCGTGCGTCGCTGCCGCACGGGTATTTATACTAGCAGAACCCCCGTGCGCCGCAAGGCCCAATTTCGACTACTTTTTCGAGGCCTCCAAGACGCGGCGACCGAGCACCCAACCGGCGACGCACACGACGAGCGCGACGACCTCGAGCACGATGCTGGGGATGTCCTCGCCGAACACGCGGCCGCCGAGGTCCTGGCCCATCACGATGGTGAACACGAGGCAGAACAGCTCGTAGAGCGAGAGGATCGCCGCGCCGACGTTGAACCTCGCGGAGCGCGAGGGCGTGTTGGCGCCCTTGACGCCGGCCATGCCGGTCCAGACGCCGAACAGGCCCTGGAAGGTGTAGCTCGCTACGAGGATGAGGCCGGGGACCTGCCACCCGTTGGTGGCCACCGTCATGATGCACAGGGCGTCGTAGACGAAGATCACCAGGGACCAGGCCAAAAGGATGAGGCTCATGACCTTCATGAGCTTGCGGTCGTTGGACATGGTGTCCGCTCCCTCCCCCGGCTCTCCCGGGACAGCTGTCAATGGCGTTATGCAGTGTAACCGTTTGCCGCCGAACGATGTGGCGGCCTGAGGCGTGCCCGACACCTCACGTAGGCGCCGCCCATGAGTCCGGAGCTCACCACGGCGCAGAAGAGCTGCTCTGTGCCGTCGGGAGAGCCCATGGCCCTCACCGCGACGGCCAGCACGAGCAGGGACAATGCGGCGATGAGCCCAGCGAAGAGCAGTCCGATGCCCACCCGCGCGTCGCGCTGGCGCTTGGCCCCGCGCACGTTGAAGACGGCGCACACGATGAAGTAGACGCCCTCCAAGAGGAGTATCAGACCCGTGGTGACGCCGGAGCCCATGATCGAGACGAACCCGGGCTCGGCCATGGGGACGGACGCCACCTTGGCAAGGTAGGTCATGGCCATGACGCACTCCATGGAGCCCCAGATGACCATGAGCTGGCAGTATCCGGTGATGAGCCGCGAGAGGCCCTCGGGGCACGCGACGGCGTCGGAGTCGGGCTCCTCGGGGAGCGGGGCGACGACGTTCTCCGTGACCACCCAGCGGAAGACGGCCGTGAGCATGAGCATGAGCGCGAAGGTGGTGAAGAGCACGGGGTCGGCCTGGGTGAACGACCAGGCGACGCCGGCGAGGTAGAGGACGACGAGGAAGGCCGAGGCCCTCCCTAGCCAGCGCGGCACGCCCCTGGTGGGCGCACGGAGGGCGCGCGAGGCGAGGACGATGCCCGTGGCGCACGCCCCGGCGGCGAGGGCGAACAGGAAGACGAGGCAGGCACCGGCGGGGAGCGAGACGAGCGCGACGCGGACGGGGGCCGAGAAGCCCCCGGGCCGCCCGCTCACCCATGCGGCCGCACAGGCGAGCAGGTAGATGACGAGGCCCATGGCCGCCCCCGTGAGGACGAGGTAGGCCACGGCGGCGTTCCGCACGGCGGAGCGGGCGCGCGGGGTGTCGGCCAGGGCGGAGATCCTTCGGTTCAATCGGCCTCCCTCACGAGACGACGTACTGGGCGGTCTTGTACATGGTCACGGTGGCCGCCGGGCTGTCGCCGGCGTACTGGACGGCCTCCACGGAGTGCGTGCCCGGACTCAGCCGGTCGCCCGAGAGCGTGACCACCGTACGGTCCTTGGGGGTCTCCTGCACCTCCACCATGTCGCCGTCCACATAGATGAAGAGGAAACGCGACGTCGAGAAGAACTCCGTCACCAGGGTCACGGGGACCTCGGAGCCGTCGGAGGGCACGGTCACCTGCATGGGCTTGCCGTAGGCGGAGGTGGAGTCGTCCGCGCGGATGACGAGCAGCTCGTCGGCGTCGGGCTTCCGCCCGTGGCTCACCTTCTGGGTCTGCCCCAAGGTGGTGGCCCCGGTGGCCTTCGCGCTCCCCGACGTACAGGAGGAGAGACCCACCGGCACGCAGAGCACCGCGAGCGCGGCGGCGACCGCCATACCCTTGACCGCGGTGGTGCGGCCTCTACCCGCCGAGTCCCGTGCCATGGCCCCTCCTAACAGGGTGAAGCGTCAGGGCCGCGGGCTATCCGAGGACGGTCGCGACACAGCCTTTCAGTTCGAGGTACTGGCCGTCGGCGACCTGCACCACCGTGGAGCCGTCGACCGGCCCCGAGGCAACGGGCTCCGACCCGGGGGCGTCCGAGTCGAGCACGGCGTAGGTGGCGTCGCCGGAGCCGTCCGAGGTGACCGCGTAGCGGGCCGCGGGGCAGTCGGTACCCACCTTGTAGATACCCGTGCCCTTGATTTCTTGCGCGTCGGTGGCGGATATGTCGTCACCCGAGGCGAACGTGGCCCCCGACACCTCGACCTCCTGGCCGTCCGAGAGCTCGAGCCAGCACTGCGCGGTGAAGGAGGCGACCTCGTCGCCGTCCACGGCGACGGTGGCGGCCTGCCCGCCGGCCGCCAGGAACTTGTACTGGCCGGCGTCCAGGTTGGTGCCCACCGTGTAGGAACCCGCTTTGTAGATCATGGTGGCACCCTTCTTGGCCACGGCGGGGGCGTCGGTGCCCTGCACGCGGGGCGCCTGGGAGCCGGGGCCGAGACGCCAGAGGACGCTCAGGACGAACAGCACGGCCACGACGACGACGAACGCGATGGCGGCCTTCCGGGAGACCTTGGGGAAGAGGCGGCGGTCCTTCTGCCGGGCCCTGATGCGACGCTCGCGGGCCTTCGCCTCCTTGGCCTCGCGCTTCTGACGGCGTTTCTCGGCGGGGGTGAGGGAACGGTCGCTCTTGTCGGCCACGGGTGGGTCCTTTCCGGTCGTCCTGGGTGCGTGCCAGCAACATCTCATGGTAGCCACCCTTCACCGCCCCGTGCGACCGGGCGACCTCAGAGCCTGAAATGTCCCACAAGGTCGGTGCGGGAGGTCAGGACATCCTCCTCGAAGGAGCGCTGCAGCGGACCCTCGTGGTGGATGAGGTAAGGCACGCCGTCCTTGTCGCGGATGTCGGCGACGACGGCCACGTGGTCGGTGAACACGGCGATGTCCCCCGCTCGCCACGCGGCGGCGTCACGGGGGTCGAGTGTCAGAGAGGCGGCATGGCGACCCAGGTAGACCGCAACGTTCCGCACGCGGCGGTAGTCGATGGCCCGGTCCGGCTCCCCGACGCCGTAGGCATCGGGGTCGGAGCGGACGTCCTCGTCCACAAGGGACTGCAGGTCCCACCCGGCGCCCTCCAGGGCGGCGGCGAGGAGGTCGGTGCACACGCCGCAGCCGTCCGTTGGCGGGCCACCCTCGTAGTAGGCGTTCCCGTAGCGGGGACGCGTGGCCGTGTAGGCGAGGGCCG
>CBCSOI010000214.1:0-3484 GCA_965141595.1 uncultured Atopobiaceae bacterium
GGCCGCCGGGGCGGCCGAGAAGGCTGTGTGCCACGGGGAGCGGGCCCTGAACAGGCTCGTGCGCTCCCTCATCGAGGAGCGCCGCGCCCCCGGGGAGCTCGAGTCCATGGCCGCCCACGGCCACGACCTCGACGTGCTCGTGGCCCAGGGGAGAAACACCGTGCGCTTCCCCCGGCAGCTCCGCGAGCAGGCCGGCTACGGGGCCCTCAAGAAGATCGGGGAGCGCTCCGGGCGCTCCTGGAGCGCCGACCGCATGAGCGACGGGCTGTCGCTCACCGGCGGCGACTGCATCCGCGTGGTGGGATTCGACGGCATGTTCTGCGACTCCGCCCTGAACGTCACCTCCGACGCCCAGGGCGTCGTGCGGGTCCTCGGCAAGGGGGTCGAGGTGGACGCAGACGGCCACCCGGTTCCGGTGCTCGACACCGACGGGAACCCCGTCCAGACCCCGAGCCCGCTCGCCGACGACGCCAACCACGCCCCCGTGCTCGACTGCTCCACGGCCGACCGCATGGCCATGACCCTCTCCAACGTGGAGGGGGCCATCTGGTCCAACCAGCGCGCCACCATGGCCCTTCTGCCCCTGGGGGGGCTCACCATGGAGGACGCCTGGGTGGTGAGCCGCGCCTTCGCCGAGGCCCACCCCGTACCGACGGAGGACGGGGGGACCCGGCCCCTGCACGCCGGTGACAAGCTCTGCGACAAGGCCGGCAACAAGGGCGTGATCTCTTTCGTCGCGGACCCCGACGCCGACCTGTCCTCCCTCTCCCCGTCCAAGGCGGACGCCTGCCGGCTCTTCGCCGCGAACCCGCACCTCGACGTGGCGGCGAGCCCGCACTCGTTCCTCTCCCGTATGAACGGGGGCACCCTCGTCCAGATGCTCGAGCACCCGCAGGACCTCCTCATGCCCGCCCCCCTCGCCGCCGCGGCAGACGCCTTCGGCGACGTCCCCTACGCCGTCGGTCCGGACGGCTCGCCCGAGGTGGGCGCGGACGGGGTGCCCGTGGTGGACGAGGAGAAGCTCTCCCGGCGCCTGGAGCGCTGGCTCGCCTCGGAGGACCGGGTGGTGGAGCTCCCCGTGGACGGCCCCGACGGGTCCCCCCTGCGCATCCGCGTCGGCTCCGGGCTCACCGCCGAGGAGGCCGCAGGCGCCCGCTCCCTGGTCCTCGCGTCAGCCCGGGCCGCCGCGGCCGATCGGGCCGTCAGCTCCGGCGGGCGCGGACCGGTGAGCCGTCGGCGCCTGAGGATCGAGGCGGAGGCCGCCAGGGACAGGGTGTGGGCGGTTCTGTCCGACCTCGAGGCCTCCGGCCACTCCCCCGAGGCGACCGCCGGAGAGGCCGTGGCCGTGGCCGGCGGGTGCGGGGAGGTCCTCGTGGACATCACCGACAAGACCACCGACGAGAAGACCAGCGTCTACGACTCCGAGAGGGGGGAGGGCAGGAACTCCTCCGGCCAGCTCCTGTGGATCGTGGACGGCTTCGGGCTGAAGGCCCTGGAGCGCGAGCTCTTCGCCAACGACCGTGGGTTCAAGCGCATCCAGGCCAGGGCCCAGGCCATGGGGGTGAGGATCTCCGACGACGGGGAGATCTCCAGGATCGAGTCGGTGGGAGACCTCTCCGGCCGCCCCATGCGGCTCCCGGCGCCCCTTGCCGCAGGCCGGTCCAAGGTGAGGGTCGACGGAACCCTGGCCATGGACGAGGATGCGGCCCGGGAGGCCGCCTGCGCCCTGCTGTCGGGCCCCGGCGGCTACATCGACCTGCCGTTCCCCGTGGACTTCGGCACCGAGCCCGACGGGGCGCCGCGATGCGTCCCCAAGGCCGGCGGCCGCTACTACGTGCCCGTCATCGGCGCCGCCTGGCGCGGCGCAACGGTGGACGCCGACGGCAGCGAGCACATGGAGGATGTCACCCGCAACTACGTCGGGCTCATCGTCGCCGCCATGGGCTACGAGCACCACGGTGCCTGGGCCCGCATCCACGAGGCCAGGGGCGAGACCGAGGCGGCGGCCGCCTGCGCCCGGCTCCAGGAGTCCTACCGCTCCCGGGGCCGCGCCTGCGCCCGCTCCATCGCCGACGACGTGGCCGAGACCATGTGCGCCGGCACCAAGAACGAGTTCCTCGAGCGCCTGCTCAAGCGCCGCATCGAGGGGAGCGCCACCTGCGTGTGGATCCCCGACCCCGACCTCGACGTGGACCAGGTGGCCCTGGCCCCCGAGGTGGCCGAGAACGCCGGCGTCACCGACGGCGACCACGTCCTCGTCTGGCGCGACCCGATCCTGCGCCGCGGCGGCATCCGCTACCTGGAGGTCAAGGTGGACGAGGGGCTCGACGGGTGCATCTCGGTGAGCCCGGTCATCGCCCAGTCCATGGACGGCGACTTCGACGGCGACTCCGTGGCCGTTGTGCCCGTCAGGACGCCGGCCGCTCAGAGGGAGTGCGAGGCCGCCCTCACCTGTGCCGCCGAGGGGGTGCGCCTGGACGTGTCGCTGCCCCTGGACGACGACGGGCTGCGTCCCGTCTTCTTCAACAACGGTTCCGACGTGCGCCTGGGGGCCCACCTCGACCCGCAGGGAGCCCTGGCCCTCTCCGAGGCCAGGGCCATGGCCAACGCCGGCGACCCCGGCTTCGTGGCCGCCGAGAGCGCCGCCGTGCGCCGGTGCCTCAGGGCCACCTCGCTCACCCCCGAGGCCGTGGTCACCGTGTCTGACCCCAAGGGTTGCTTCGAGTCCATCTACAGGACCACGGTGGCCCCGGGGGTCAAGGGGTCCGTGGGCAAGATCCGCGACCTGGCCGCCTACATGGGCTACGACCTGTCCATGGACGAGGACGGGAAGGTGACCTCGGTCAAGGTCGACCCCTTCCTCTGCCGCGACGGGGCCAAGACCCGCGGCTCCCAGCTCTCCACGGCCACCAAGAGCGAGGCCGTCGGCCTCGGCGGCGCCAAGCACAAGGTGGGGATCGCCGCCATGCGCGGCGGCGACATCGAGGCCACCAACGAGTGCTTCCGTGCCCCCACCCAGTCGCTGCTCCAGGCCAAGCACGATGCCGAGGTGGCGAGCTTCCGCTACGACCTCATCGGCGACCCCACCAACGAGGTCATCGCCGGCCGCGGCGTGGAGTGCGTCACCGACGGCCGGGGAAACCCCCACTGGGTGACCGCCAACACCGGCCAGATGGACCCCAAGGAGTGGGCCGACATGGCCTACGGCTTCTTCTGCGGCCCCGACGGCCACAACCTGCCCATGGAGCGCTCCATCTTCGACAGGGTCGCCCGGGGCCTCGCGGTCGACGGCCCCGACGGGCGCCCCGTCATGGCCGACATCACCCGCCACGGGCTGGCCGACCACATGGGCCCCTCGGTCATCGACTGGCTCGCCTACCACCCCAACGCGGGCGGCCTGAAGCAGCTCGCGGCCGACGATGCGGTCCACAACCTCTTCGACGGCCTCGAGGCCATCCAGCCCGACTCCGTGAGGGAGCTCCGG
>CBCSOI010000215.1:0-3476 GCA_965141595.1 uncultured Atopobiaceae bacterium
TCTCAAGGGTGAACGGTGCGTCCCATCCCATGCCGCGCACGAAGGCGCAGCGCACGATGGCGAGGTAGAGCACGGCCACGAAGGCGGAGAAGGCCGCCGCCACGGCCCCGAGCGCCCAGCCGGCAGGGCCGGTGAGGTGCCAGGCCCCCGCGCCGCCGCCATCCATGGTGCCCGCCGCCAGGCGGTCCGCGCGGGCGTCGAGCCGCCTCCTGGCCGCGTACACGGCCACGGCGCACACGAGCAGGCAGACGTCGAGCACGGCGGCGCCCGCCAGGTCGGAGTACCCGGTGAGCTGCACGTAGATGCGCGACGCGACGGTCTCGAAGGCCCCGCCGATCACCACGGGCGTGCCGTAGTCGGAGATGGAGCGCACGAAGGTGAGCAGGAAGCACGCCGCCAGGGTGGGGCGTACGAGCGGCATGACCACGTCGGCGAAGACGCGGCCCCGGGAGGCGCCGAGGTCGGCAGCGGCGGCCATGAGGCGCCGGTCGATGCGGGAGAGGCTCGCCGACAGCAGCATCACGTTCACGGCGCAGAAGAAGAGCCCCTGCATGACCACGATGCCCACCCAGCCGTAGGGGTCCCCGGAGATGCCGAGCAGCCCGTGGGTCACGAGCCCGCGGCGCCCGAAGAGCTGGATGTAGGCGAGGGAGGCCACGAAGGGCGGCGACACCATGGAGAGGAGTGCCGCCCCGCGCGAGACCGCCCCGAGGCCCTGGGGCCCGAAGGCGCCCATGACGGCGACGGCGAGGGCCACGGCGCAGGCGAGGGCCGAGGCGAGGGCCCCGGTGAAGAGCGAGTTCCAGACCAGCGGGGCGGACGACCCGAGGATCGAGGCATAGCGTGCCAGCGCCTCCGCCGGACCGCCGTCGAGGCTCCGGGCCAGCATGGCCGCGACGGGCCAGACGGAGAACACCGCCACGACGGCCACGGTGACCGCGAGCACACCGTCCGCACCGGCCCCCTGCAGCGCGAGGCCCAGGCGTCGCGCTCCGGTGTCGGTGGGGTCGGGTCTCACGTGCTCTCTCCTGTCTCGGTGCGTCGCTGGCTGGCAAGGGGTGCGGTACCAGCTATACCCCAACCGCGCCCCGGCGTCGCACGTCGTTATTCGCGCATTAGGCGAACGGTAGCCCATCCCGCGGGACCGACCCTCCCGACGGTGACGGGCGGTATCAGACAACTTTCAAAGTATATTCAATCAATAATCAGATATACCACTTATCGACAAGAAGGGACCGCCTGCCCGGTACCCATCCTGATGTCCCGAGTAAGGGGCGGACTATGGGGCAAACCGAAAGGCATAGGTACTAACAAAGAGTTCGGCCCTCCCGGGGCCGGGCTCGGCCCCTCTGCACATCTCGGTCGGCAGCCCCTCGTCTTGGAGGTGATGGTCGGTCCCCCCGGTGGCGCGTCCTTGTGCGCTCTAGCGGATGCCGGGGGGAGGGTCTGCGAGCAAGTCAGTCACCCCTCCTGATTGGAAGCGCAATGGAAGAGAAGCTCGACTCCCTGTTCCATCTCAAGGAACGCGGGACCAACGTAAAGACGGAGTTCATCGCCGGACTCACCACCTTCGTCACCGTGGCCTACGTCCTCGCCGTCAACCCCTCCGTGCTCGCCGACGCGGGCATGGACCACGGCGCGGTGTTCACGGCCTCCTGCCTCATCTGCATCATCGGCTCGCTGCTCATGGCGTTCCTCACGAACTTCCCGTTCCTGCTGGTGCCGTCCATGGGCCTCAACGCCTACTTCACCTACACCATCGTCGTGGGAATGGGGTACTCCTGGCAGGTCTCCCTGGCCGCGGTCATCATCGAGGGCGTCGTCTTCGCCGTCATCTCGCTCACCAAGCTGCGCGACCTGCTCGCAGACGCCATCCCGTTCGGCCTGAAGAAGGCCATCACCGCGGGCATCGGCCTCTTCATCACCATCATCGGCCTCAAGGGTTCCGGCCTGCTCCAGCCCAACGAGTCCACCTACGTCTCTATGATCTCGTTCAACGGCACCGTCCAGAACGGCACCTTCTCCACCCTGGGCATCTGCGCCCTGCTCGCCCTCGTGGGAGTCATCATCACCGCCGTGCTCATGGCCAAGAACGTCAAGGGCAACATCCTCATCGGCATCGTGGCCACCTGGGTGCTCGGCATGGTCTGCGAGGTCTGCGGCGTCTACGTCCCCAACCCCGAGGCCGGCTTCTTCACCCTGTTCCCCGACTTCTCCAACGGTCTCGCCGTGCCGTCCCTGGCCCCCGTCGCCTTCCAGGCCGACTTCTCGCAGTTCGCCACCGTGGGCTTCGTGGCCGTGGTGATCGCCATCCTGTTCGCCTCCATCTTCGACACCCTGGGCACCCTCATCGGCACCGCCACCAAGGCCGGTCTGGCCGACGAGAACGGCAACATCCCCGGTATCGGCAAAGGTCTGCTCGCCGAGGCCCTCACCACCGTGGCCGCCGGCTTCATCGGCTCCAGCCCCACCTGCGTGGCCGTCGAGTCCAACGCCGGCGTCGCCGAGGGCGGCCGCACCGGCCTCACCGCGGTCTTCGGCGCCATCCTGTTCGCCGTCGCCCTGCTCCTGAGCCCAATCTTCCTTGCCATCCCGAGCTTCGCCACCGCCCCCGCCCTCATCATCGTCGGCTTCCTGATGATCGGCGCCTGCTGCGCCGTGGACTGGGACGACCCCACCGAGGGCGTGCCCGCCTTCATCACCCTGGCCGCCATGCCGTTCTTCTACTCCATCGCCGAGGGCGTCTTCCTGGGCATCATCTCCTACACGCTCATCAACGCCTTCGCCGGCAAGGCCAAGAAGGTGAGCCCGCTCCTGTGGGTCCTCACCGTGCTCTTCATCATCAAGTACTTCTTCATCTAGCCTCGTAGGCACCAGTCTCCCGCCCTAGCGGGAACCGCCCGCGCCCCGAGCCGGGGCGCGGGCCCCATGAAGGAAAGGAAGCACCATGGCAGAGAAGACCTTCGCTATCAAGGGCGACATCATCTGGTCTGCCGGACCCTCCGAGCTCGCCGCCGTCAAGGACGGCTACCTGGTGGTCGTGGACGGCCTCGTGGCCGGCGTGTTCCCCTCGCTGCCGGACGAGTACGAGGGCATCGAGCTCGTGGACAAGACCGGCATGCTCGTGATGCCGGGCATCGTGGACGCCCACGTGCACGCGCCCCAGTACGCCTTCCGTGGCACGGGCCTCGACCTCGAGCTCCTCGACTGGCTCAACACCTACACGTTCCCCGAGGAGGCCAAGTACGCAGACCTCGACTACGCCGGGCGCGCCTACGACATCTTCGTGGACGACCTCAAGAACTCCGAGACAACCCGCGCCATCGTCTTCGGCACCCTCCACGTGCCCGCCACCGAGATGCTCATGGACAAGCTCGAGGCCACCGGCCTCAAGACCTACGTCGGCAAGGTCAACATGGACCGCAACGGCGCCCCCGGGCTCGAGGAGGACACCCGCCAGTCACTGGCCGACACCG
>CBCSOI010000216.1:0-3468 GCA_965141595.1 uncultured Atopobiaceae bacterium
GGGAGCTCGACTTCGTGCGGGCCCACGTGCCGTTCACCAACGTGCTCGCCCCGGGCGACGACCTCGCCCCCTACCTCGACCGGGAGGCCTGGATCGTCAAGCCCGCCGACGGCTACAACGCCGACTCCGTCGTGGCCGGCCAGGACGTGGACGACGCCCGCTGGCTCGAGGTGCTCGAGCGGGGCCGCGAGACCGGCGCCGTCGTGCAGGCCTACGCGCCCCAGTACGTGTGCCCGGTCGTCGTGGGCGGCTGCGCGCCCGAGGACGTCACCCAGCTCTCGGGCGTCGTGGAGGCCTCTTGCATGGAGGGCCTCTACCTCTTCGGCGGCCGCTTCTCGGGCGTCTTCACCCGCTGCGGCGTCGGCGCCACCATCGGCGAGTGGACGAGCCGCCTCAACATGGGCTGCTTCGTGGACCGCGGGGGTCGGCCGTGAGGCCCGGCGACCGGCAGGGCGCCCTCAACCCCCTGGCGCCGGGGCTCGCACGGGGGCTCTCGCCCGATGCGCGGGCCCAGGTGGCCGAGAACGCCGCCCGGGGCGCCTGCAGCCCCTGGGCCACGCCCGACTCCGCGGCGCTCCGGCGCGTGGACGAGCCCCGCGACGTGGCCACGGCCCTCCGCCCCGCCTTCATGCGCGACGCCGAGCAGGTCATGCACCTGCCGGCCTACAACCGCCTCGCCGGCAAGACCCAGGTGTTCAGCTTCCTCGCCGACGAGGACCTCTCACGCCGCGGCCTCCACGTCCAGCTCGTGAGCCGCGTGGCCCGCGACATCGGCCGGGCGCTCGGCCTCAACTGCGACCTCATCGAGGCCGTCGCCCTCGGCCACGACATCGGCCACACGCCGTTCGGCCACGCCGGCGAGCGCTTCCTGGACGCCATCCTGCGTCGCCGAGACGGCCGTCGGTTCTTCCACAACGTGCACTCCGTGCGCGTGCTCGACACCCTCTACGGGCGCAACCTCTGTCTCCAGACCCTGGACGGCATCCTCTGCCACAACGGCGAGTGCGAGCTCCAGCGCTTCACCGTCTCCGGGCTCTCCTCGTTCGAGGGGTTCGACGCCGCCGTGGCCGCCTGCGTCACCGAGGGCGAGGGGGCGGTGGGGCACCTCAGGCCCATGACGCTCGAGGGCTGCGTCGTGCGCGTCGCCGACATCGTCGCCTACGTGGGCAAGGACCGTCAGGACGCCATCCGCGCCGGTCACGTGGGGGAGGGCTCGTTCTCCGACGGCCTCGGGGGCGCCTACAACAGCTGGGCCCTCGACGCCTTCATCTCCGACATCGTGGAGTCGAGCCTGGGGCAGGACGCCATCGTCATGAGCGACGAGGGGTTCGCCGAGCTCAAGCGCGCCAAGCGGGAGAACTTCGACCGCATCTACCACACCACCGAGATAAACGGGGCCACGAGCCACGCCGTGGAGGAGCTGTTCGAGCTCGTGTTCGACGCCGCCCTCGACGACCTCCGTGCCGGAAGGGCAGGCGCTCCGGTCTTCGCCCACCACGTTGTGCCGCTGGAGGCGGACCTCGCCCACTACGGGCGCTCCTACGACTGGGAGGCCGACCCGGTGCAGACAGCCGCCGACTATATCGCCTCGATGACCGACGACTACTTCATGGCCCTCGCCGAACGTCTGGACCCCGCCGCCGCCAAGGTGTTCCCCCAGCACAACTACTTCGACTCCCTGGGCTGACCCCGGGCCGCGGCCCGTGCACATCAGTCGTTCTCCCGCGGCTGTACCTGATTTTCAGTTACCATTTCCCGGACCGCGCCGCATTCCGTCACGTTAGGGGAGACCCATGGGTCAGGATTCCAGCCGAGCCTCGTCTGGCCGCCGCGCCCTTACGCCGCGCGCCCTCGTCATCGGGTCGGTGGGCAGCGCCGTGCTCACGGCGAGCTCCATGTTCATCGCCCTCAAGATGGGCGCCCTGCCCTGGCCTATCGTCTTCGCCGCCCTCGCGTCGGTGGTGACCCTGCGGGCCCTCGGCAGCCGCGACCTCCACGAGGCCAACGTCTGCCACGCCGCCATGAGCGCCGGCGCCATGGTGGCCGGTGGCCTCGCCTTCACACTGCCGGGCCTCTGGATGCTGGGGCCCCAGTACCAGGTGACGTTTCCCCAGGTGCTGCTCTGCGCCCTCTCCGGCACGGTGCTGGGCCTCGTGGCCTCCGCCGTGCTCCAGCCCTACTTCATCCGCGAGCGGCGCCTTGCCTACCCCGTGGGCCTCTCGGCGGCCGACACCCTTCGGGCCTGCGACGACACCCAGGCCAAGGACGCCCCCGTGCTCTTCGGGTCCATGGGCGCCGCCGCCGTCTACGCCTTCGTGCGCGACAACCTCGGTGCGCTGCCCTCGGTCCTGGGCTTCGGCGGCGTCATCCCCGGCGTCACCCTGGGCGTGTACAACTCGCCCATGATGGCGGCCATGGGGTTCGTGGTGGGCGTCGTGCCCGCCCTCGTGTGGTTCGCCGGCGCGCTGGTGGGCTCGGTCCTGGTCGCCGGCGTCCTGCCCGCGCTCGGCGTCATCGCCGCGGCGGACGCGCCGTCCGTCCAGACGAGCCTCGGCCTCGGCCTCATGCTCGGCGTGGGTGCCGGCGCCGTGGTCTCGGGGCTCGCCCCCGTCGTCAGGGCCCGTCTCACGGGCAGTGCCGGCGACGCTGCCCGCCCCGACGCCGCCGAGGAGCGGCGCCGCCTCTCCGTGCCCCGCTCCGCCGTGGCGCTCGCCATGGCCGTGGTGGCCGTCGTCATCTGCGTCGCGCTCGGCCTCGGGCCCCTGCCGTCTGTCGTCGTCATCGTGGGCGCGTGGTTCTCGGTGTACCTCTCCGCGTGGCTCACGGGCACCATGGGCATCAACCCCATGGAGATCTTCGGCGTGCTCGTGCTCCTGCTCGTGCGCATCGCCTTCGCGGGCCTCTCCATGGAGACGCTGTTCCTCGGCGCGGCCGTGGTGGCCGTGGCCTGCGGCATCGTGGGCGACGTCATGAACGACCTCAAGGCCGGCGACGCCCTGGACACCGACCCGCGCGACCAGTTCGCCGGCATGGCGGTGGGCGGCCTCGTGGGCGCCGTGGTGGCCTCGCTCATGCTCATGGCCCTGGCGGGCGCCTACGGGCCTGAGGCCTTCGGCCCCAACGCCACCGGCCAGGACACCTTCGTGGCCGCCCAGGCCTCCGTCGTGGCCACCATGGCGGGCGGCATCCCCCATGTGGGCGTGTTCTTCGGCGCCCTGGCCGCCGGCTTCGTCATGGCCCTGCTCAAGCTGCCGGTCATGACGCTGGGCCTGGGTGTGTACCTGCCGTTCTACATGAGCGCTTCGGCGGGCCTCGGCGCCCTCGTGCGCATCGTCGTGGAGCGCCGTCACAAAGACGACGCCCCCGAGGCCAAGGCGGCCCGCGAGGCCCGCTGGCAGGCGGCGGCGTCCGGCCTTCTCGGCGGCGAGTCGCTCGTGGGCGTGGTGACGGCCTTCGTGGCCGTGGCCC
>CBCSOI010000217.1:0-3452 GCA_965141595.1 uncultured Atopobiaceae bacterium
ACTTGGGGGTGAGCGTGAAGTCGTAGCCCCAGGTGTTGAACAGGGCGCCGAACGGCACGCAGAGGTACATGACCACGACGAACACGGCCATGGCGCTGCAGAGGACCGTGAGGGGCACGGTGACGGAGCGGTCTGCGATGAGCATGCGGCCGCGGCTCGCCTTGCCGGAGAGGGTGGCGGTGCTCTTGGCCTCCAGCACGTACTTCTGCACGGCGAACATCACGAGCGTGATGCAGAGGAGCACGACGGCCATGGCCGCGGCGCCCTGCTTGTCGTACGCGCCGGTGATCTGCAGGTAGATGGTGGTCGCCAGCGTGTCGTAGGAGCCGCCGATGATCATGGGGTTGGCGAAGTCCGCGATGGACTCGATGAAGGTGACGAGGAACGCGTTGCCGAGGCCCGGGGCGATGAGGGGGAGCGTGACGCTCGTGAAGACCTTCCAGCGGCTGGCTCCCATGTCGCGGGCCGCCTCCTCGAGGGAGGGGTCGATGTTCATGAGCAGGCCCTTGAGCATCATGTAGCAGACGGGGAAGAACGTCAGCGACTGGACGACGAAGATGCCCCAGAAGCCATAGACGCTGTTGTCGTAGATGCCCAGTAGGTAGCGGGTGATGATGCCCGACTTGCCGAACAGCATGATGATGGAGAGCGAGAGCACGAAGGGCGGGCTCACCACGGGGAGCATGGACACGAGCGAGAAGAGCCCGCGCATGAATCTCGTCTTGAGCTGCACGTAGACCTCCACATAGGCGAACAGGAGGCCCACGAGGGCGCTCACGATGCCCACGAGAAATCCGACGGACAGCGTGTTGGTGATGGCCGTGGTGAACGAGGGCATCTGGAAGATGCGCGCGAACACGTCGAGCGTGAAGCCGCCGCCGGAGATGAACGAGTCGACCAGCAGCATGGCGAGCGGGTAGAGGATGAACAGGGTGAGGAACGCTATGAGCACCACGATGGTGGTGATGAGGATGGGGTCGCCCAGCAGTTTCTTGCGGTCGAGCGCCTTTCCTTGGTCTTGGGCCATGGGCACCTGCCATTCAGGTCTTGTCATGCAGTCTGCATTCAGCAAAAGAGATACCGGGCGAACCTGGGTCCGCCCGGTACCTTTCGATGTCGAACTCTAGATGGGAACCGACAACGGTCGCCGAGCCGGATGGGGCGAGGGGCTACTCGGTCTGGAAGCGCTCGGTGTCGCCGCCGCCTCCGAGGGCCGTCATGACCTCCTCGACGTACCGCTCGGTGTTGTTCTTGGCGTCCTCGAAGTCGTACTCCATGACGTTGTCGGGGTCGAGGCCGTACTCGGTGGCGATCTCGGGCTGCTTGGCGTTGTCGAGCACCAGGAACTGGTAGGCCTTGGCCTCGGCTGCGCGCTCGACGCAATCGGGCGAGAGGGCGTACTCGATCCAGAGCTTGGCGGCGTTGGGGTGCTTGCAGCCCTTGAAGATGGCCGTGGCGCCGACCTCGTAGGAGGCGCCGGAGGACGGGATGACGAGGCCGATGTTGCCGTAGCCGTTGTCCACGATCTGCATGATGCCGTCGTGCAGGAAGCCGATGCCCACGGTGCACTCGCCCGTGCCCACGTTCTTGGAGGGGCCGGAGCCGGACTTGGTGTAGACGTGGATGTTCTTGTCGAGGTCGACGAGATACTGGATGCCCGCGTCGTGGCCCTTCTTCTGGATGATGGTGTTGATGACGAGCTTGGCGGTGCCGGCCGTGTTGTAGTTGGACAGCCAGATGAGGTCCTTGTACTTGGGGTCGAGGAGGTCGTCCCAGTCCTTGGGCTCGTCGATCTTGAGGCGCTCGAGCTCGTCCTTGTTGACCATGAAGCCGAGGATGCCCTTGTAGATGCCGTACCACTGGCCGTCGGGGTCGCGGTAGGTGTCGGAGATGAGGTGGCTGGCGTTCTGGGCCTCGTAGGGCTCGAGCAGGCCCTTGGTCACGGCCACGTTGTAGGGGTCGGTGGTGCCGCCGAACCAGACGTCTGCCGAGGGGTTGCCGTTCTCCTCCTCGATCTTGGCCTGGACCTCGCCGGTGGAAAGGCGCTGGAACTGGACGTCGAGGCCGAAGAGCTCCTTGAAGTGGTCGACGCAGGCCTGGACGTGCTCCTCCTCGCAGGAACCGTAGACGATGAGCTCGCCCTCCTCCTTGGCGGCGTCGATGAGCTCCTGGGGGGCGTTGACGGTGTTCTCACTGGGGTCGGCCTCGGCCTGGCCCGAGTTTCCGCCGCTGCAGCCGACGAGGCCGAGACCGGCTGCCGCGATGGCGGAGCCGCCGATGAAACCCCTGCGGGAGATGTTGCGCATTTCGGTTCCTTCCCTAGAAGACCACGTTGACGCGCGCCGCTGGACGGCGTTTGGTATGCCTTCTTTTTAGGACCGAACCAAGTATTTCAGTTTGGAAAAGCGGGGGGACTCCCCCGGGCGGCGCCAATGACTCGGTGAGGAGAGATGCAGTGGACTTATTCAGCTCCGTGTGCTAATCTCCGGCGGCCTCATGGTCCATGCGGCCGAGCAGGCGGTCCAGGGCGCTGGCGTCGAGACGCACCGCACCCGCGGCAAGGGCGGCGAGGAAGCGGCCGTCGGTGGCCGCGCGCAGCCACGGGTGCTCGGTGCCGAGCCACGCCCTGAACGAGCGGGCGCGGGCGCGGCCCCTCCTGCGGTCCCGGTCGTAGACCAGCATCACGTTGTAGTGCGTGTTCACGAGGAGGCGTGCGCGGAGCCTGAGGTACTCGGCGGCCTCGGGGGTCGTCGACGGGTCGGCAAGCCGCCCCTCCACGAACCGGCACACCTCCCTCACCACACGGTCGTGGTCGTCGAAGCGCCGCACGTACCCCTCGGCGGCGACGCTCTGGGACGCGTTTCCCACGAGGTACTGGTAGACCTCGAGGTCGAGCAGGGTGACGGTCTCCGCGCGGGCCGTCGCCTCCACGACGAGCTGCGTGTCGACGTAGAAGGTGTGCTCCAGAAGCCTCACACCGCAGGCGCGGAGGAAGTCCGTGCGCGCCGAGACGGTGTGGATGGAGACGCAGTTGGTGCGGGCGGCCTCGGCCGACACCGAGGCGAAGGTCACCTCGCGCCCGGTCGGCAGACCGTCGGGCAGGGGCCTGAGCTCGGTGGAGCCGGTGCCCATGTGGACGTCCCGGCGCACGTCCACCACGATGTCCGACGAGATGCCGGGCAGGAGCGCGAGCTCGGCGGCCAGGCCTTCGGGGTCCACCCAGTCGTCGGCGTCCACCACGCGGAAGTATCGGCCCCGGGCGGCGTCGAGCCCGGCGTTCACCGCGGACCCGTGGCCACCGTTCTCCTTGGAGACGAGACGGAAGACGTCGGGGTGCGCCTCCACGAAGCGCCTCGCGACCTCGGCCGTGCCGTCGGTCGAGCCGTCATCCACGACGACGACCTCGAGGGCGTCGGCCAGACGGGGGTCCGAGAGGCTCTCGAGGCCCCGCG
>CBCSOI010000218.1:0-3451 GCA_965141595.1 uncultured Atopobiaceae bacterium
CAGCGGGGCAGCGGAACGTAGGCGTAGATGTTGTCCACGTAGAACGTGTGCGCCGGCATGGGGATGCCGCCGTCGCGCAGGATGTCCGTGCGGTAGCACAGGGCGTGCATGAGCAGGTTCTGGTCGTAGCCGAAGTGCCCGATCTTCTCCCAGGTGAGGACCTTGTTGCGTCGCAGGGCGAACCGGTAGTCGATGACGTTCTGCTTGCCGTCCTCCACGTGCTCGTAGACGTAGTTGGTGACGACGAGGTCGACGCGGACGTCGTAGTCGATGAAACTGCGGAGGGTCTTCATCAGGGAGTCGAGGGCATCGCCGTCGTACCAGTCGTCGGAGTCGCACACCTTGAAGTAGACGCCGTCGGCCGCCTCGAGCGCGGTGAGCACGGCGATACCGTGGCCGCCGTTCTCCTGGTGGATGGCCTTCACGAGGTCGGGGTAGCGGGCCTCCCACGCCTTGGCCTTGGCGAAGGTGTCATCCTTGGTGGAGCCGTCGTCGACGATGATGACCTGAATGTCGTCGGAGAAGTGGGCCCCCTCGAGGATCGAGGAGATCGCGTGGTCCATGTACTCGGCCGAGTTGTAGCAGGGAATGCCTACGGAAAGCGTCTTGGTGCTCATCGGTGGATGCGTCCTCATCTGTCGGGGTCCTGACGGGTCGTGGCGCGCCGTCAGGCGTGGGCTGCCATGATCTCGTCGGAGAGGGCCAGGGCCGACGCGGTGACGCCGTCCATGTCGTAGTAGCGGTACTCGGCGAGGCGGCCGACCGGGTGGAAGTTGGTGAGGTGGTCCACACGGTCGCGGTAGCGGCGGTACAGCTCCTCGTTCTGGGGCTCGATGATGGCGTAGTAGGGGGTCATGCCGCGGCCGCGCTCATAGGGCTGCGGGTACTCGCGCATGATGGTGGTGACGCCCTCCTTGACCTGGCCGGTCATGATCTTGAACTCGGTGATGCGGGTAAAGTCCTCGCTCGTGGTGTAGTTGACGGTGCCCACAGGCTGGAACTGGTTCATGTCAAGGGTCTCGAAGCGCATGTCGAGACTGCGGTAAGGCAGGTCGCCGAGGTCGCAGCCGAACAGCTCGTCGAGCGGGCCGGTGTAGACGACCTCGCCGCCGTAGGGCTTGCCCTGGACGGTGACGTGCTCGTCGTCCACGGTCAGGATGTCGCGGGCGTCGACCTCGAGGAAGACGTCGATGAGGTCGTGGTCGAGCATGCGCTCGAACATGCGGGTGTAGCCCTGCTCGGGCATGCCCTGGTAGGGGGCCGCCGGGAAGTAGCGGTCGTCGTCACCGATGAACACCGGCACGCGGCCGGTGATGGACGGGTCGATCTCGTCGGGCGTCTTGCCCCACTGCTTCATGGTGTAGTAGAGGAAGACGTTCTCGTAGACGTAGTCCGCGACCTCCTGCAGGTCGGGGTCGTTCTTCTCCCGGAGCTGCATGATGGGCACCTTCTTGTTCTCGCCGAAGGTGGCCACGAGCTTGCGGTAGAGCTCCTCGCCGCGCTCCTCGCCGAAGGCGAGCTTGAGGCTGGCGTGGTTGAACGGGACGGGCATGAGGGTGCCGTGGATGTCGGCCAGCACGCGGTGCTGGTAGTCCGTCCAGCCGGTGAAGCGGGAGAGGAACTGGTCGACACGCTCGGAGAAGGTGTGGTAGATGTGCGGGCCGTACACATGCACGAGGATGCCCGCCTCGTCGTAGGCGTCGTAGGCGTTGCCCGCGATGTGGTCGCGGCGCTCGAGGACGCAGACCTTGAAGCCGCAGCCCTCGGCGAGCCGGCGGGCGCAGACCGCCCCGGCATAGCCGGCGCCGACGACCACCATGTCGTAGTCCTCGGCACGGAAACCCTCCGGGAGCCCGGTACGTATGCTCATGAATCGAACCCTTCTGTCACGGCATGGGAGCGTCCCCGGACCGCTGGGCCGCAGGGGGGCGCGAAGCCACGTATTCCGCCAGAAATGGTAGCACGCGTACCTATAATGGTCGCGAGCGGCACGGGCCGCCACGATATGCCCGCATGGAAGGCCGGCGCTCGGCCGCGGGGCCATCCCAGAGAGAGGAAGCGTTTCCATGAGCGACTTTTTGGCACGTATGAAGGCCCAGGCGGCCGGCGACCGCAAGACCATCGTGCTCCCCGAGGGCGAGGACCCCAGAACCATCGAGGCCGCCCGCCAGATCGTGGACGAGGGACTCGCGGACCTCGTCATCCTCCACAACGGCGAGGAGCCCGAGCCCGTGGAGGGCGCCCGCATGGTCGACCCCCGCACCTCCCCCAAGCACGAGGCCTACGCCCAGGAGCTGCGCCGCCTCCGCGCCAAGAAGGGCATGACCATCGAGCAGGCCCGCGAGCTCGTGGACGACGCCACGTACTTCGGCACCATGATGGTCAAGATGGGCGACGCCGACGGCCTCGTCTCGGGCGCCTGCCACTCCACGGCCAACACGCTGCGCCCCGCGCTCCAAATCCTCAAGACCGCCCCGGGCACCAAGCTCGTCTCGGGCTTCATGGTCATGTGCGTGCCCGACTGCGAGTACGGCGACCACGGCACCTTCGTCTTCTCCGACATCGGCCTCAACGAGTACCCCGACGCCGAGGCCCTGTCCGAGATCGCCATCGCGAGCGCCCGCTCCTGGAAGCAGCTCATGGGCACCGAGCCCCACGTGGCCATGCTCTCCTACTCCAGCCACGGCTCCGCCAACTCCGAGTACGTGGACAAGGTGGCCGAGGCCACGGCCCTCGTGCACGCCAAGGCCCCCGAGCTCCGCTGCGACGGCGAGCTCCAGACCGACGCCGCCCTCGACGAGACCGTGGGCGCGCTGAAGGCCCCCACCTCCGAGGTCGCCGGCAACGCCGACGTCCTCATCTTCCCCAACCTCGACGCCGGCAACATCGGCTACAAGCTCGTGCAGCGCCTGGCCAAGGCCGAGGCCTATGGCCCGCTGCTCCAGGGCATCGCCAAGCCGGTCAACGACCTCTCCCGCGGCTGCTCCGCCACCGACATCGTGGCCGTGGTGGCCATCACCGCCGTCCAAGCCCAGCTCGCCTCCGCCGAGTAGGGCCCGCAGGGCAACCCCGCACCCGCACGCAGAGGGCCGGGCGCCGCTCCCCCGACGGGGACGGCGCCCGGCCCTCCCCCATGCCGCGACAGGGTGCAGAAGGCGCGCTCAGACCAGCTCGAAGGCCAGACGCTCCGTGCCGTCGTGGACGGTGACCGTGCCGCGGGGCGAGAAGCCCTGGGCGGCGATCGCGCCGAGCATGGGGGCGTTGTCCCGGTGGGTGTCGATGCGCACGTGGGGGTTCTCCGAGCGGGCCTGCTCCACGGCGGCGGCGAGGACCCCGCGGGCCGTGCCGTCGGACGCCACGCGGTGCAGCGTGACGTAGGGCGAGCCGTCGAGCCACGCGCCGTCGATGGAGGCGTAGGAGGGCTCCTCGCCCGGGCAGACGGCAAAACACC
>CBCSOI010000219.1:0-3442 GCA_965141595.1 uncultured Atopobiaceae bacterium
GGCCTCGGGCCGGCTGCGGCCGGCCCCGGTCCACGTATAACGCAAAACCCTGCCTGTGGGAATCCACAGGCAGGGTCTGAGAAGTCTCGCTTCCCTGACGGGCTTACGAACGCTCGATGGAGAGGACGGTGTAGGTCCTGGTCGAGCCGTTGGGCGAGGTCACCGTGACCTCGTCGCCCTTCCTGTGGCCCAGGAGCGCGGCCCCCACGGGGGACTCGGTGGAAATCTTGTGCTCCAGGGAGTTGGTCTCTGTGGTACCCACGATGGAGAGGGTCATCTCCTTGCCGGTGGCGCCGTCCTCGAGGGTGACGGTGGAGCCGATGGAGACGGCGTCGGCCACCCCGGCCTTGTCGACGATGACCGCGTTGGCAAGGATCTGGCGGATCTCGTTGCAGCGGGCCTCGTTGCGGGCCTGCTCCTCCTTGGCGGCGTCGTACTCCGCGTTCTCGGAGAGGTCGCCGAAGTCCTTGGCGGTCTTGATGGACTCGGTGATCTCCTTGGCGTGCTCCCCCTCGCGCCAGGCGAGCTCGTCGGCGAGTTTCTGGCGGCCGTCGGGGGTCAGCTGAATCTGGGTGCTCTGCACGGGTCGACGCCTTTCTCAAGAACGGAAAACGGATGCGACAGGCAATGATACCCGTTTACTGGGCGTCCTTGTCGGAGTCGCCGTTGTCGACGACCTCGACGTCCTCCGCCTCGATCTTCTTCTGGTCCTTGGGGTCGTCGGTGCTCTCCATGCCCTCGCGGATGTTCTTGACGGTCTTGCCGAGGGAGGCGCCGAGCTTGGGCAGGTTCTTGGGCCCGAAGATCACGAGCACGACGACGAGGATGATGAGGAGTTCGGGAATGCCGAGTCCACCGAGCATGGAGACCTCCAATGGGTTGAAGGCGCCGGATGCGCCCTGGGTTCTGGTCTTCTCTGGTGCCGAGCTTGCACCCGGACGAGTATATATGGCGACCCCGTGGAGCACAAACCGGGCCATGTCCCCTGAAATAAATCTGCACAGGAGTTGCGCACCGGCGCGGTGAGCTGGGATGTGGTCAGCGGTCGCCGTCGTGACGGCCGTGGTCGTGGCCGTCATGGTCGTGGTCGTGGCCATGGTGGCCGTGGTCCCGCTCGAGGGCGTGCCACCTCACCGGCAGGAAGGCCTCGCGAAGGAAGTTGCGCTCGAGGTCGCGGCCGATGAAGACGCAGCGGGCCTCCTCGGCGTCGAGCTCCTCCCCCAGCTCCTCCGCCCCTGTGACGGCCCAGCGGCGGGCGACGACGTCGAAGCGCACGAGGCCGTCGAGGGTGCGCACGAAGCCCTTGGCCCGGACGACGGCGCCGAAGGTGCCGGCCACGAGGGCATCCAGGAGCCAGGCTAGGTGCGCCACCGTGGGGACCGACGCGTGGCCCACGGCGAGGGTCTCGAGCCCCGGACCCTCCTCGGGCGCGGGCGCGGGCGGGACGGCCGCGCGGTTCGGGTCGAGGTCTCGGTGCAGGAGCGACTCCCACCACCCGTCCTCGATCTCCGCGAACGGGAGGGAGCGGACGTCGGCGCCGGGCTTCTCGGCGGCTATGGAGGCCGCCAGGGCCTCGGCGCCGGCCCGGCCCTCGGGACCCGCGGAGACCTTGGACACCACCACGGTGTCGGCCGTGGCCAGCTGGTCGTCGAAGATGTCGGGGTAGGCCTCGCGCTGGGCGGAGCAGGCCTCCCAGTCCACGACGCACACCGGCTTGAGGAGGCTGATCCTCTCGTAGGAGACCTTGTCCACGTTCTCGAGCACGGCCGAGAGGCGTGCCACGCCGGTGGGCTCCACCACGAGGAACTCGGGGTCGAGCGTGTTGGCGATGGTGAGGACGCCCGTGGCGAAGTCCTGCCTGCCGGTGCAGCAGATGCAGCGCTCCTGGGACTCCCAGACCTCCAGGCCGGAGCCCTCCCTGAGCACCTGGCCGTCGATGTCCGCCTGGCCGTACTCGTTCTCGTAGACCACGAAGTCGCGACCCGTCCGACGAGCGAGCTCCTGGATGAACGTGGTCTTCCCCGCCCCGAGGAAGCCCGACACGACGAGAACCTTCATGGACGCCCCCTCCCGGGAAAAGGGGCGGCGCCACCCGAGGGGGCGCCGCCCGTCCAAGACGAACCTATCCTAGCGCGGCCCGGGGACGGCTAGTCCTCCTCGATGACCACCACCGGCTTGATGAGGTCGGCGGGCTTGTCGCGCATGAGGAAGAGGGCCTCCTCGAGGTGGTCCCAGCCGTGGAACACGTGGGAGAGGAGCGGCTTGAGGTCGAGGCGGCCGCAGGTCACCAGGCTCGCGAGCTTCTCCATGCGCAGGCGGCCGCCGGGCATGAGGCCGCCGTTGATCTCCTTGTGGCCCATGCCGACGCCCCACTCCACGCGGGGGATGTCGATGTAGTCGCCGGAGCCGAGGTAGTTGACGTTGCCGATCTTGCCGCCGGGCTTCACGGCGATGACGGCCTCCTTGAAGGTGTCGACGTCGCCGCCGGCGATGAGGACCTTGTCGACGCCCTTGCCGTCGGTCATGGCCAGCACCTGCTCGCCGATGGGGCCGTCCTTGTAGGAGATGAAGTCGGTGGCACCGTAGCCGCGGGCGGCCTCGATGCAGTTGGGGCGGGTGCCCACGGCGATGATGCGGGAGGCGCCGCGCAGGGCCGCGCCGGCCACGGCCATGAGGCCCACGGGGCCGATGCCGATCACGAGGCAGGTGTCGCCGAACTGCACGTCGGCGAGCTCGGAGGCGTGGAAGCCGGTGGGCACCATGTCGGAGAGCATGCAGGCCTCGGCCACGTCCATACCCTCGGGCATGAGGGCGAGGTTGCCGTCGGCGTCGTTGACGTGGATGAGCTCGGCGAAGACGCCGTCCTTGAAGTTGGAGAACTTCCAACCGGCCAGCATGCCGCCGGAGTGCATGGAGTAGCCGGCCTGGGCCTCCAGCGAGTTCCAGTCGGGGGTGATGGCGGGGAGCAGCACGCGGTCGCCGGGCTTGAAGTCGTGGACGCACTCGCCCACCTCGACGACCTCGCCGCAGCCCTCGTGGCCGAGGATCATGTCGTGGCGCTCGCCGATGGCGCCCTCCCAGAGGGTGTGGACGTCGGAGGTGCAGATGGCGACGGCGAGCGGCTTGACGATGGCGTCGTTGGGGCCGCAGACCGGGGCCTCCTTCTCGATCCAGCCGGACTCGCCGATCCTGAGCATTGCGTAACCCTTCATGGCGCACTTCCTCTCTTCGTGGATGGGCCCGGCGGCGGGGAGGCCGGCGGGAGCGCACTGATATGCGTACAGGGTAGGGGCGTGCGAGGGGCGTGCGGGCCGTGCCTGCGGCGACAGGGGATGCCCGGACGGCCAGCGGGGATGGGTATGCCAACCGGTTTCCGGACCGGCATGGGAGCAGCCGGGGCGCGAGGCGGGCGCGCAGTTGAGCGAGAACGGCGGGGAGATCG
>CBCSOI010000220.1:0-3442 GCA_965141595.1 uncultured Atopobiaceae bacterium
CGAAGAGCGTGGGCAGTGTGTCGACGGTGACCACGCCGTCCCTGACCTTGTCCTTGACGGCGTCGGTGAGGTCGGTCTCGTTGCCGTCGGGGTCGATGGCCACGAGCCGCTTGAACACGGTGTCGGTGGGCACGGAGACCGTGATCACCGGGTCGATGCAGGCGGAGTCGGGCGTGGTGTTGGTGACGTCCACGACGGTGCGCAGGGTGTCGCCCGGGCGCACGGTACCGTCCTCGCGGGTGGCGTCGTAGGTGTTCTGATCGATGGCGAGCACGGGCTTCTTGGCGAGGTCGGGGAAGACGTAGACGTCGAACGACCGGGTGGCGCCGGAGAAGGCGCCGGTGCCCTTGAGGGTGGCGGTGATGGTGGTCCTGCCTGCGGAGACGACCCTGGCCTTGGCGCCCACGCCGTAGTCGGTCTTGTTCTCGACGTAGGCGCGGTCCGTGGTGTGGGCGTTGGGCTCGATGGCGATGACGGAGGGGTTGGAGCTCGTGAACTCGAGGTCGCCGATGGAGTTGGTGAGCACGTAGAGCGGGAACCAGTCGTCGTGGGTCGCGGTGACGGTGCCGTCGTCGTCGGTCTCGTCGCGGAAGTCCTTGACCTCGAGGTCGTCACGGAGGCCGCGGCGCTCCTCTGCGTCGCCCACCTTGACGGCGTAGTCGCGCTCGTGGGCCTCGTCGGTCATGACCTTGGCGTCGTTGGCGGCCTGCTGGCCGTCCGCCAGGCCCTCGCCGTTGGGCACGTAGCCGGTGCCCTGCTCGTTGAAGAGGCGGAAGTCCGGGGTGGCGAGGTCGATCTGCACCGTGGCCTCGCCGGTGTCGGACTCGTAGTAGTTCACGTAGGCCGAGTCGTTGTGAGCCGGGGTGAACGGGGCCGAGAAGACCCTGCGGAACGCGGCGAGCACCTGGGCGGCGGGGTCGTCGCCCTCGTCGCCCGCATCGGCGTCCTCGTCGCGGGGCGCGGCGTCCTCGCTGGCGCTCGTGTACTCCACCGACACGGTGTGCTCGTTGCCCTCGCCGCTCCTGTCCTCGAGGCCGAAGGCCTCCAGCTGGGAGCGCGTGAGGTTGAAGTAGGCCATGGAGTGCTCGCGGCCGTCGGCGTCGGTGCGCACCCACTGGGAGGCGTCGGCAGCGTCGTCCATAGCGGCGCGGGTGAGCTCGATGACGCCGCCGTGGGCAGCGCCCACCTTACGGCCGTCGATGTAGAGCTGGAGACGGCCGGTGGGCGCCTTGCACTTGGTCGAGCTCATGGTGCCGGAGCCATCGGGCAGCACGTCGCTGGCCACGTCGACGGGCACCACGAGGTGGTTGTTGGTGGCGGAGTTGAAGTTGCCGGCGTTGTCGTCCTGGGCCCACGTGGGGGCGGTGTAGGTCTTCAGCTGCACGTTGCCGTCGGCGTCGGTGTAGGAGAGGGTGACGCCCTGCTCCACCTCGGCCGTGGTGGCCGAGCACACCGGGCGGATGACGGCGCGGCCGGTGGCGCTGTGGCCCCAGTAGGTCTGGGAGAACGCGGCGTTCTGCTTGTACTGCTCGGAGCGCACCTCGATGTCGTAGAAACCGGCATCGGACGGGGTGGCGGTGCCGGTGACGGCGGCGGAGAGGGCCGCGCCGTCCTCGTCGACCTGCTGGAAGTTGTACTTGAGCGTCTTGTTCTCGTTGAGCTGGCCGCCGGCCGGGTTGCCCACGGGGATGGGGTTGGCCTCCACATCGACGGGCGTGAGGGGCTCGCCGTCGTAGTACTTGCTCCAGTTCTGCTCCACGAAATCGGTGTCGAGCGTGAAGCGCTCCCACTCCTTGGCGATGGTGTCGCCGCCGGTGGAGGAGCCCGCCGGGAGCGTGGTGTTCGAGGACAGGAGCGTGTCACCCACGTAGTAGTGGAAGTTGGCGTCGATCTGGTGGTCCGTGTTCGTGCCGGTGGGGAGCCAGAGGTAGAGCTTGCCCTCGAGGAACGAGGCCGGGGCGCCGTAGGCCGGGTCGGTGGGGAACTTGTCGAGGAGGAGCTCCCACGACTCGAGGGCGGCGTTGAGGTTGGGGGTCACACCGGCCTGGGCGGCCATGGATTGGATCTTGGGCGCCACGTTGACCGTCATCATGCCCACCTTGGTGGTGTGTGCGAGGTCGCCGTAGGCGAGGCCGTCGTTCGCGTTGCCCTGGAAGCGGCCGGGCGTGCACTTCACCGACCCGCCGGTGATCACGACGTAGCCCTGGTTGCCGCCGATCTCGAGGAACGAGGGGTTGCCGCCCCAGCTGGGCTCCAGCGTTCCACCGGTGATGAGGATGGTCTTGCCGGCATTGGTACCGCCGCAGCCTTGCCCGAAGGCGTTGGAGTGGTAGTACCCTTGGGCCTTGACGTAACCGCCGTTGATGGTGATGTCGCCGGCGATGGTGTGGTTGGCGGTGCGGGAGATGAGAGCGTCCCGCAGCGGATAGCTGACGGCGCTTGTGGACATGCCGCCGGTGTAGGTGCAGCCGCCGCCGATGGCTGCACCGTGGTAGGATGCCTGGGCGTCCACGGTGCCGCCGTTGAAGGTGGTGGTGGTGCCGCCGCCGGCATGGCCGCCGCCGATGCCGCAGCCGGAGCCGTTGCCACTGGGATTGCCACCGACGGCGCCGGGGTCCTGGGCATAGGCATGGATGTCGCCGCCGTTGAAGGTCATGTCGCCGGAGTTCTCCACGGGGCCGCCGCCGATGGCCGCCGAGCGGATGCCGCTGTAGACCCAGAGCGTGCCAGGGTTCGAGCTCTCGAGGTTCGAGAGGCTCGAGGCGAGGTCGGAACCCTTGCCCGTGGACGTCTTTGTCGTGCCGTCCTTGGCGACGTACGTGGTACCTGCGGGGATGGCGCCCTGGACGGGGGTGATGGGGGTGCCGGAGGTGTCGACGTTGCGCACGGCATCGTCGATCACGAGCACGGACCCCTCGCCGCAGCGCAGGCCGGGGAACTGGTAGGCCGCCGTGGTGTTGGTGCCCGGGTCCTTGGTGGTGTAGTAGTGGTTGTAGAGCGTGTTCACCGTGCCGTCGGCCAAGGTGATGTGCACGTAGGTTTTGTCCGCGACGTCCGCCTCGGAGACCTCCGTCGTCTCGTTGCCCGAGACGGTGGAGTTGGTGGCGATGTCCATGGGGAACCGGCCGTCGATGTTCACACCGGCGAAGGTGATGTCGGCATGGACGCCCGGCGCCACACGGATGCCCGTGGACACGGCGGTGCCCACACCGGCCGCGTTACGGATGGTGTAGGTGCCGCTCTCCTTGATCACCAGCATGGGGATGTCCTGGGTGTCGGAACCGCTGGTGACGAAGGTGCGGCCGTCCTGCCGCTGGAGGCTCTCGTTGTTTCCCCGGCCGATGCGGGTGTAGGCCACCGTCTCGAGGGCATAGTCGACGCCCGCCGTTCCGCCGGAGATCGTGAGGCCGCCGTAGTCGGTCTCACCGTTGGCGCGGGTGAC
>CBCSOI010000221.1:0-3434 GCA_965141595.1 uncultured Atopobiaceae bacterium
GGAGGCAGACTGCTCGGTGGCCATGGCCTCGGGCTCCGACGCCGCCCGCGCCGTGGCCGAGATCGTCCTCGTGGACAACGACTTCGCATCCATGCCCCATGTGGTGGACGAGGGCCGGCGCTCCATCAACAACCTCCAGCGCTCCGCCTCGCTCTTCCTCGTGAAGACGGTCTTCTGCATGGTCGTGGGCCTGCTCTGCGTCTTCTTCCCGCCCTACCCGCTGCTGCCGATCCAGCTCACGCTGGTCTCGGCCACGCTCACGGGGATCCCGAGCCTCGTGCTCGCCCTCGAGCCCAGCCACGACCGGGTGCGCGGGAGCTTCCTCGCCAACGTGCTCTCGCGGTCGGTGCCTGCCAGCGCCGGCATCGTGCTCGGCCTCGGCGCCCTGGTCCTGACCCGGGGCGCCCTCGGGTTCGACGACGCCCAGGTCTCCACCGTGGCGACGTGCGTCGTGGCGGTGCTCGGCGTGGCGCTCATCTACGCCGTGTCGAGGCCGCTCAACGCCCTGCGCGGCGCCCTGCTCGCGACCATGGCCGCCGCCACGGTGCTCGGAATCACGGTGTTCGGCCCCTTCTTCGAGGTGGCACCGTTCTCCGGGGCGATGTTGCCGTTCCTTGTCCTCGCCGCGGCCGCAGGGTGCGCCCTGTTCGCGGTGCTCTATAAAAAGGGTGGGGAGGCCACGGACAGCGGCCGCGGCCCCTACGTGAGCTTCGCGAGCTACCTTGAGGAGAGAGAGCATGCACATTCCTGACCCCGCGGCCTTCGCCGCCGCCGTCGCCTCCGCCCGCACCCCGCGCAGCCTCGAGGCGGGCGGCGTCTCGCGGCTCATGGTCGACGTCTCCGGCATCCCCGGCGCGATGCGCCTGCCCTCGGCCCTCGTGCGGCTGCTCGAGAACGTCGTGCGCCGCGCCCCGTCCGACGAGGCCGCCTGCGAGGCCGCGCGCCGCGTGGTCGAGGCGGGCCTCTCCGGCGAGGCGGGCGACGAGGTCGACTTCATGCCCGCCCGCGTGCTGTTCCAGGACTTCACCGGCGTGCCCGTGTTCTGCGACTTCGCCGCCATGCGCGACGCCATGACGGCCCGGGGTGGGGACCCGGCCCGCGTGAACCCGAGGATCCCCTGTGTGCTCGTGGTCGACCACTCCGTGGCGGCCGACGAGGCCGGCTGCCGCTGCGCCCTGGCCGACAACCTCGCCATCGAGGCGCGCCGCAACGCCGAGCGCTTCGCGTTCCTCAAGTGGGCCGGCGCCTCGTTCGACAACGTGACCATCGTCCCGCCCGGCCAGGGCATCTGCCACCAGCTCAACGTCGAGCGCTTCTGCGAGGTCGTGGGCACGGACGCCCTCTGGGAGGGCGAGGGGTCCATGGCCTGCTTCGACACCCTCGTGGGCACCGACTCCCACACCACCACCGCCAACGGCCTGGGCGTCATGGGGTGGGGCGTCGGCGGCATCGAGGCCGAGGCCGCCGCGCTCGGCCAGCCCATCCCCATGCTCGTCCCCCGCGTGGTGGAGCTGCGCCTCTCCGGCGCGCTCGCCCCGGGCGTGAGCGCCATGGACCTCGCCCTCACCGTGGCCGAGCTCCTGCGCGCCGAGGGGGTCGTGGGCCAGGTCGTGGAGGTCACGGGCCCCGGCGCCCTGTCGCTCTCGGTCACCCAGCGCGCCTGCGTCTCCAACATGTGCCCCGAGTACGGCTCCACGGCCGTGCTGTTCCC
Organism: uncultured Atopobiaceae bacterium; assembly: GCA_965141595.1. GTDB lineage: Bacteria > Actinomycetota > Coriobacteriia > Coriobacteriales > Atopobiaceae > Granulimonas. The sequence goes on from CBCSOI010000221.1 coordinate 1,712, forward strand.
CATGGACGGCAAGCTCTTCGACTACCTGCGCCTCACGGGCCGCGACGCGGCGGAGGTCGCCTTCGCCGAGGCCTACGTGCGTGCCCAGGGCCTGCTCGACCCCGAGGTGCCCCGCGTCTACGGCAAGACGCTGGAGCTCGACCTCGCATCCGTGGAGACGTCGCTCGCCGGCCCCTCGCGTCCCCACAACCGCACCACGCCCGCGGGGCTCAAGGAGCGCTTCGAGGGGGCCGCTGCCCGGAACGGCCACGGCGACATGACGGAGCGGTTCACCGTCGAGACGGGGGAGGGGACCTTCGAGCTCGGCCACGGCGCCATCGCCATCGCCGCCATCACGAGCTGCACCACGGCCACGGACGCCGCGATGCTGGTCGCCGCCGGCCTCGCCGCGAAGCGCGCCGTCGAGGCCGGCCTCACGCCCAAGCCCTGGGTCAAGAAGATCCTCGCGCCCGGCTCCCGCGCCGCCGGCCTCCTGCTCGAGCGCGCCGGGCTCTCCGAGCCCCTCGAGCGCCTGGGCTTCTACACCTGCGGCTACGGCTGCATGAGCTGCATCGGCAACTCCGGCGAGATCCTCGGCTGCCTCAAGCCCTGGGCCGGCCCCATGGAGCTCTCCAGCGTGCTGTCGGGCAACCGCAACTTCGACGGCCGTATCTCGCCGGACGTCGCCCAGAACTACCTCGCGAGCCCGGCCCTCGTGGTCGCCTACTCCATCGCGGGCACCGTCGACGTCGACCTCTCCGTCGAGCCCCTCGGCACGGCGCCGGACGGCTCGCCGGTGACGCTCGCCGACCTCATGCCCGCCGACGACGAGGTCGCGGCCGTCCTCTCCGAGGTGCTCGACGCCAGCCTGTACGAGGAGGGAACGGCCTCCCTCATGGAGGGGGACGCCACGTGGCGCCTCATCGAGGCGGCGCCGTCGGCCACTTTCCCCTGGGACCCCGGCTCCACCTACATCCGCCGCCCGCCGTACTTCGAGATCGCGGAGGCCTGCGCCACCTTCTCCCTCGAGGGCGCCCGCTGCCTCGTGGACCTCGGCGACTTCGTGACCACCGACCACATCTCGCCGGCAGGTGCAATCGCAGCCGACTCTCCCGCCGCCGCCTACCTCGAGGAGCGCGGCGTCGCCCCGGCGCAGTTCAACACCTACGGCGCACGCCGCGGCAACCACGAGGTCATGGAGCGCGGCACGTTCGCCAACGTCAAGCTCGAGAACCGCCTCGCCGACGGCGAGCGGGGCTGCGTGACGCGCGACCTGCTCACCGGCGACCTGGCGAGCGTCTGGGACGCCGCCGAGGACTACCGCGCCCACGGAGTGCCCCTCGTGGTCCTCGCCGGCAGGATGTACGGCAGCGGCTCCAGCCGCGACTGGGCCGCCAAGGGGCCGCTGCTCCAGGGCGTCCGCGCCGTCGTCGCGGGCAGCTTCGAGCGCATCCACCGGTCCAACCTCGTGGGCATGGGCATCGTCCCCCTGGAGCTCGTGGACGGCGACGCCGGGTCGCTGGGTCTCGACGGCACGGAGGTCTTCTCCGTGGACCCCGTCGACTTTTCCGGCGGCCTGCCCGACCCCGCCGTCGTGTGCGTGCACGGGCTTCAGCGTGGTGGCAAGACGGTCGATTTCCGATGCCGCGTCCGTGTGGACACGCCCACGGAGGGGGCGTACCTCGCCGCAGGCGGTATCCTTCCCTACGTGCTCGAGTCACTGCTCTGACGTCCACATCGGAGG
>CBCSOI010000222.1:0-3401 GCA_965141595.1 uncultured Atopobiaceae bacterium
GATCTCGTCCAGCATGGCGAGGGCCCGCGGAGCGCGGCCGATGTCGCAGGAGATGTGGGCGTCGGTGTTAACGGCCACCATGACGCCTGCCTCGGCACAGGCCTCGGCGAGGTCGCGGCAGCGGCGGGGCACGGGGCCATTGGCGAAGTCCATGCTGTGCTCGTTGATCTCGACCAGCTTGCCCTCGGCGCGGCAGTACTCGAGGACGGCCGCGGTGTCGAACGGCACACCGGCGCGGCCCATGTGGCCGGCCATGAGCACCTTGGGGTGCGAGAGCGCCTCGAGGTAGAGCCCGGTGGTCTCGGCCACGGGAAGGTCGCGGAAGAGCGGCTCGTGGTGGATGGAGGCCACGAGGTAGTCGCAGGAGCGCGTGCAGTGGTCGAAGAGGCTCTGCGGCGCCATGGGCATCTCGGTGATGCCGGTCTCCAGCACGACGTCCTGACCAAAGAGGGTTCCGGCCGCATCGAGGATGTCCACCTCGGCGGCGCGGAGCAACGTGACCCCGTGCCAGTGGCGGGGCCAGCACGTCATGGTGAGGAAGTGCTGGTACTCGCGCACGTCTCCCGTGGCGGAGACCATGGCGGAGAAGTGGTCGGCGATGCCGATGAGCTCGAGGCCGGCTTCCGCCGCCGCGCGGACGTCCTCCTCCACCGTGGAGTAGGCGTGTCTGGAGAAGAGCGTGTGGGTGTGGGTGTCGCAGCGGTTCTGGAGCATGGGATTCCCTCGGGGTAGGCGCCGTGCCGTAGCCCCCTAACGGTAACTCTTTGCCAGGGCCTCCCACGCCGGCATGGAACGCTCGATGGTGTCGCGCGAGACGCAGTAGCCCACGCGCACCCAGCCGCCGCAGCCGAAGGAGTCGCTGGGCACGGGCAGCAGCTCGTACTCGCGGGCGCGCTCGAAGAACGACTGGGCGTCGGGCTCCAGCGCCTTGACCCACAGGTAGAAGGCGCCCTGGGGCTCCACGTACTCGTAGCCCAGGCGGCCCAGCCCCTCGCAGAGGAGGGCGCGGTTCTCGGCGTAGGCGGCGACGTCGGCCGGGACGTCCACGCAGTCCACGATCACGCGCTGGAAGAGCGAGGGGGCGCAGACGAAGCCCAAGGCGCGGGCGGCGCCGGCCACGGCGTCCACGAGCTCGTCGTGGTCGGGGTTGGTGTCGGGCACGAGCACCCAGCCGATGCGCTCTCCGGGCAGCGACAGGCTCTTGGAGTAGGAGTAGCACACGACGGCGCGGCCGTAGACGCCGGGCACCCAGGGGACCTCCGCGCCGTAGACGATCTCGCGGTAGGGCTCGTCGGACACGAGGTAGATGGAGGTGTCGAACGTGCGCTCCGCCTCCTCGAGGGCCATGGCCAGGCGCGTGAGCGACTCGATGCCGTAGACCACGCCCACGGGGTTGTTGGGCGAGTTGATGACCACGGCCTTGGTGCGCGGGGTGAGGGCGGCGGCGATGGCGTCGACGTCGAGGTCGAAGGTCTCCGGGTCGGCCGGCACCTCCACGCAGGTGGCGCCGGAGGTCTCGATCCACACGCGGTACTCGGGGAAGTACGGGGAGATGACGATGACCTCGTCGCCGGGGTTGACCACGGCCTTGAAGGTGCAGGAGAGCGAGGCAGCGGCGCCCACGGTCATGAAGACGTCGCCGGGGCCGTAGCCGGTGCCGAAGCGCCGGTTGAGGGAGGCGGCCACGGCCTCGCGGCAGGCGGGCAGGCCGGCGGCGGGGGTGTAGCCGTGGAGCTCCATGGGAGGCAGGGCGAGCGCACGCACGATGGCCTCGTTTACCTGCGGCGGGGCGGGGACGCTGGGGTTGCCGAGGGAGAAGTCGAAGACGTTCTCGGCGCCGATCTGGGCGGCGCGGGCGGCGCCCCAGGCGGCGATCTCGCGGATTGAGGACTTCTGGGCGCCGTAGGCGTACATCTGCTCGTTGATCATGGTGCTCCCTCGGGCCGGACTCTCTCTTGGCAGGGATGCTACACCGTGGCCGTTGCGGGGCGGTAACGGAGACCCTAGACGCCCCTCGCCCGCTGCGGACCCCTCATCCACCACGACGTCCGCACCGGCCCCATGCCGCTTGCCTCGCTGGCGGCCTCGATCTCATCGTCACGGTGCAGGACGCGTCCCTCATAACGGCCGTCGCCGATATGACGGAACAATGCGAGGGAGCCGACACCGGCCAGCTCGCCGGCAGCCGCCTCGACGGCCGGACCCGAGAGGACGGCCCAACCCTCGACGGCATGCGCCTTGAAGGGCATCGGCTCGGCGCCCCACGAGAGGATTCCTCGTGCGGGGGCACGGAAGAACGCCGCGGCGTCGGCCCCGTGCACGAGGAAGCGACCCTCGTCCACGCCCTCTGCGGCCGGCCAGGTGACCCGGCTCAGATAGACTCCCCCGGACCGGTCGCGCTCATCGTCAGCCACAGTCCCCACCTCCGGCAAGACCGTAGCCTGGGTGATGCCGCGTCTTTCTTGCATTGGGAGATACCAGGGGAAACGTCACATCTCAGCCCTTGAAGACAACGTCTTGGTGATATTCCACGAACTCGCGGGCCGGAGGCAGGCGCTTGGGACGGGCGATGGCTAGGCCGTCGCAGCGCCATAGGATGTCGTTGCCTCCGCCGTGGGGCAGCTTGGACGAGACCCGCATGCGACCGTCGAAGCCCAGCGTCAGATAGCCTTGGTCGAAGGCCCGGTCGTGCAGCGCGTTGAGCAGGAGGCCGTTCGCCGCGGTCAGCCGCTCCTCGGGCCCCTCCGACGCCGCCCACGGCTTGATATGGCTCGCCACCAGCAGGCTCGGCACCGAGATGCCCGTCACGCAGCAGCGCTCCCCGTAGTTGTCGAGCAGCGCGTTGCGAAAGTAGCTCTGATTGACGCGCTGGCTCACCACGGCCTCGCGCGTGGTGACCTGGGGGAGCACGAGGTCGTCGGCCACGAGTACGTCTTCCACCGCCGACTCGCCGTCGAGGCCCGCCGATCCCATCACCGCGTCGAAGGCACCGATGGCCGCCTCCACGGTACCCTCGGGGTCCGAAAGGTACCGCTCCCAGAGGGCCACATCCCCCTGGGAGATATGGGTGAGGCCGACGGTGCCCGCGTTGGGGTCGCAGGCGCGGAAGTTCGCGAGACGCATGACCACGGACCCCGATGTGCGGCCCATGGCCTCCGCAAGCTCTCTGACCCGCGGCTTCCTGCTGTCATGACGCCCCGAAGGCACCGTGAGGTAGAGCACCAGCGCGGCCAGATACTCCTGCTCGGTCCAGTTCCTGCGCCCGGCCATCGCGTACCTCCCCCTTGTCAGCTGCACCCCTATTGTGCACCCTCGCCTCCGTGGCATTAACGTCACTTGAAATCCATTACCATATCGAACGTAGGTAAATACCATTCAGAAAGAAGCTATCCATGGCCACG
>CBCSOI010000223.1:0-3396 GCA_965141595.1 uncultured Atopobiaceae bacterium
TTGGGTGTCACGCGGCGGCTGGTACCCGCAGAACGCTCCGTGGGCGCTTTTCCATCCGCAGAAGCTTTTGCGGGTACCGAAAGCGCCCTCCCATCACCCGCAGAACGTTCGGCGGGTAGTCACTCGGATCACGGCCCCGTCGGCGGGCGTGAGGGGGGGTGCCGGGCCCATCTGTCCCTTCGTATGTTTCTCTATTTACGACTTCCGTCCATGCCGGAACGGCCTCCGGCATGGGTTCCGGGCACCTTGCGCCGAGGATCCCATGCCGGAGGGACCTGTGGCATGGGTTCTGCCGCCCGCCGGACGGGAATCCCATGCCGGAGGGCCTTTCGGCATGGCCGAACCGGTTGGGAGGACCGATGGACCCGCCCCGCTCCACGTGTGACACTCCAGGTGCCCGACCAAAGTGACGCCAAAAGAGTCCGACCAAAGTGACGACCCCAAAGTGGGACAGAGGTACCCGACCGTTGGGACAAAAGTGTCCGGGTGTTGGGACAGCCGGGCGGTCGGACGGCCGCGCGCTGCGCCGCCCCAGTCCCCCCTTTATTGACAGGGATAGATTTCGGTTCTACGCTTGAAACCCAACTTAAAAAATGCTGCAAAAATGCTGCAAATATAGGGCGATTGGCGGTACAAATGAACTCTCTCACCCGCACCCTGGCCTCCGTGGCCGCTGCCACTCTCACCTGCACGGCGCTCGTCGCCGCGCCTGCCACGCCGGCCGTGGCCGCCCCTCCTGCGGGCTACACCCACCCGGCGGACGCCTGCCAGCTCACCGTGACCGGCGGCGTGGAGGGGCGCGACTACTACTTCGCCTCCGAGACCTGGACGAGGAACCCCGGCAACCCCGTCACGAGCAACCTCAAGAAGCTCGTGGTCTGCTCGAGTACCGCGCTCACCGTCTCCAGCGCCGGCGAGGCGTCCGCCCCTGTGGACGCCACCATCCTCGTCGAGGCCGGCACCCAGGCGAACATCACGCTGGACGGCGTGAACATCTCGTCCCACGTGCCCCTCACGCTCGAGCGCAACCGCGACGCCGCCGGCAACTCCGTCGAGCCCAGGACCAGCGCCCACATCACCCTCGCAGCCGGGTCGACCAACCGCCTCGTCGCCCCGGCCGCCTCCTACGCGCCCGCCATACGCTGCGGCGAGGACACCTCCCTCACCATCGACGACGACGTCCCCAACGTCGACGTGAACGGCGACCCCGTGGACGTCACCGGCGGCCGCATCAAGGCCGGCACCGTCTACGTGGACCGCGACGGCACCACCCGCACGGCCACCGTCGATGGCCCCGACGCCAATATCAGCAACCTTGAAAGCCGCGACCCCGGCTCCCTCGAGGCCCAGGGCGGCTACCTCTGCGCGGCCATCGGCGGCAGCGACTGGGAGACCACCGGCGAGATGACCTTCAACGGCGGCGTCATCACGGCCAGGGCCACGGGCGACGGCACCTACGGCTTCGGCGCCGGCATCGGCGGCTCCCACGGCGGCCACGGCACCACGCCCGACACCTGGATCACCTTCAACGGCGGCACCGTCACCGCCTACGCCTCCTACCACGGCGCCGGTATCGGCGGCGGTGGACCCAGCTACGTCACGGCCGGATCCGCGAGCCGCGAGAACAACTACCGGTTCCCCGACGCCAAGCTCAGCGACCGCCAGCCCGGCAACGGCTTCGGCGCCAACGACGGCACGCCGGTGCATTCCAAGGTGTGCGCCGGCAACCTGCGGTTCAACGGCGGCGTGATCACGCCCATCTCGGCGGACCACGGCAACGCCATCGGGCAGGGCTGCTTCTGCTGGAACGTCGGCCGCCAGATCGTCATCACCGGCGGCACCGTCATGCCCGATACCTCCCGTCAGGACGCCTCCTACGGCTACGCCCACGCCATCGGCGCGCTCGGCGGCGAGGTCTACGTCACCGGCGGGTCCGTGCGCATCGGCACGGTGACCCACGACAACGGCAGGACCACGAACGAGAGGTACCAGGCCTATATCGGCGACCCCGTCGACCCCGACCACCTGCCGGCCAACTTCTACAGCGACTACTCCCAGGACACCGCCTACGGCTCGCTCGACAAGTCCACGCAGGTCATGATGCGCACCATCAAGGTGCCCGGCGACCTCGGCGCCAACGCCCGCATCACCGCCTTCGACATGACGGTCAACGGCGTGTCGTACGCCTACGGCGCGCCCCACTCCACCGACGAGAACGGCAACCTCTACCTGTGGCTCCCCAAGACCACCGAGGGCGAGGTGCGCGTGAACCTGACCGCCGTCGACAGGGACGGCAACGTGGTCAAGACCGAGCCCTACTACATGGACGACGTCCAGAACGGCGGCGACCACCTCAAGCAGTACGTGATCTTCGCCATCGACCCCGAGAAGGTGCCCACCCTCAAGAACCTCACCAAGCGCTACGACGGCCTGCCCTGGGGCGAGGACGTCTCCGGCAGGCTCCTCGCCGAGGTGGCCCAGCAGGCCGTGGAGGTGGACAACCCGCCTGTGGCCGCCGGTCAGGACAAGAACAAGCTCAACGACGCGGCCTCCATGGTCATGGAGTCCCAGCGCCTGGCGACCGACGGGAACGGCGACCTCATCCACCGCCCCGACACCGGCGACCCGTCGAACATCTACGAGGTGGACACCGACTCCGGCATCACCAAGGGCTTCAACGCCAACGTGGGCAAGTACAAGCTCACCATCAGCTCCGACCAGTACGCCCAGACCGGCTCGGCGTTCTCCGAGAGCTTCTACGGCCACCGCTGCTACTACGACTACGCCGAGATCACGCCGGCCGACACCCAGACCAGGCTCACCGTGGAGCGCGTGGGCGACACCGCCACCGTGCGTCTGACCGCCTCCGTCACGCCGCGCCACGACGCCGAGCGCACCGAGGCCACGACCTGTGCCGCCCCTGCCGGGTCGGTGCGGTTCTCCATCAACGGCAGGCCCGTGGGGCAGCCGGTGCCCCTCTCGGCCTTGGGCGACGACGAGCTCCTCGACGGCTACCGCCAGGGCGTTGCCACCATCGACGTGGCCCCCGACGTCTACCGCCCACTGCTCGTGAACCCGCAGGACACCCTGGGTGCCCGCGTCGCCGACCCGGCCTTCGGCCGCCAGCGTGTGACCGCCGAGTTCATCCCGGTCGAGAAGGGCAACTACACGGACTCCAACACGGCCTCCAACGAGGACTTCTTCGTGGCCGTCGACCCGGAGTGGTGGGAGTACGAGAAGACCTACGACGGCACGCCGGATTTCCCCGAGCTCAGGGGCTCGCACATCCTGGGCTTCGTGCCCGAGGGTTTCGACGTGGCGCTCACCTACGACCCCGCCCAGGTGACCTACGACGCCGACGGGGCCGGGCAGAAGGCCACGAACCGCGCCATCAAT
>CBCSOI010000224.1:0-3387 GCA_965141595.1 uncultured Atopobiaceae bacterium
CCCCGCTGCAAGACGCTCTACTACCTGGACGTCGACCTCTACCGCTACTTCATCGGCCGCGAGGACCAGTCGGTCAACGAGAAGGTCATGGCCGGCCGCATCGACCAGCAGCTGCGCGTCACCCGCATCATGATGGACGCCTACCACCTCTACGACGACGTCGAGAGCACCAAGCTGCGCACGTACATGCTCGACTACATGAACCTCATGATGGCCGTATGCTCCATCTTCGCGCGCCTGTCCGACGTCCCCAACGCGCGTCTCAACTGCAACGCCCTCTGGGAGTACTTCAAGCAGTACGACAAGCGCATGTACAACTACTGCCGCAAGGGCCTCATCGGCATCGGCGCCAACCTCCCCACCAAGATGGGGGAGAAGACCTCGATCGGCCTGTACCGCATCATCCAGAAGGTGGTCAAGTTCAACTAGGCCCCAACATCAGCGACGAAGGACGGCCTCCCCCGCACGATGCGGGGGAGGCCGTCCTTTTCGGTGGGTCGCCTCTTTCGGCGGGGTGCCTCGCGCGCCCCGTTCACGCTCGTCGGCGGGTCATAGCGTCCGATATGCGTCGTCCACGGACGAGGGCCCGCCGCTCGCAGGCCTGGGCGCTGCCGTGAGCACCGACGAGCGGCGGGAGGGGGCGGAGAAGGGCGGCTCTGTCTGCGAGGGCCGTCAGGCCTCGAGGGAGGGGCGCACGAAACGGTCGAGCACCTCGGGCATGCAGCCCTCGTCGCAGCTGGATTCCAGGACGACGCAGCCTTCCGGCAGCAGCGGGCGCGCCAGCTCGCTCACGTTGGAAACCACGAGGGGTAGGCCGGCGACCTCGAGCATCGAGAGGTCGTTCACCGAGTCGCCCACGGCCACGGTCTCCTCCATCGGGACGCCCAGCGTGCGGGCGATCTCCGCGAGGCCGGAGCCCTTGCCCACGCCCGCGGGGTTGAACTCCACGTAGCGGTCGCTCGAGAACACGGGCTCCACCTTCCCGGCGAGGTCGCCGAGCGCCTCCTCGGCCGCGTCCAGCATGCGGTGCAGCTCGTCGAGGTCGGTGTCCTCGAACAGGATCTTGTAGACCGGCTCGTCGAGGCCCTCGGCCTCCTCCCACGTGGCGGGTACGACCTCCATGCGGCCGTCGAGGAACTCGCGCTCGCCGCCGTTGAGGTTCATCGCCAGGGTCCGGTCCGTCAGGTACATATGGCCGCAGAGGCCGTTCTCGAGGCCGAAGGCGCGCAGGCGTTCCACGACCTCGTCGTCGAGTGGGTGGGCCGCCACGACGGTGCCGTCGTTGGCGCAGACGTAGCCACCGTTGAGGGAGATGGTGTAGGAGCCCGGGTCTCCCTTGGTGCCCACCTCCTCGAGGGTGCCCTGCACGCTGAAGTAGGGGCGGCCGGTGGCCACCACGAAGCTCACGCCGAGGTCGCCCATGGCGGATACGGCGTCGAGGTTCGACCGGGTGGGTCTCTTGTCGTGGCCGAGGAAGGTCTCGTCCATGTCGCTCGCGACGATGCGGTACATAAGGTCCTTTCTTTATTGGCGGATTCCGCACCCATTCTAAGCCCGCGGGCCGCGCCCGCCCCGCAGCGCTAGACTGGTCACAGAACGCTTTCAACAAAAGGGGGGATTCCCATGGAGAAGACCTGTGCCGTGCTCCTGGCCGACGGGTTCGAGACCGTCGAGGCCCTGGGGCCGCTCGACTGCCTCGACCGCAGCGGTGCGAGGGTGACCCGCGTCGGCTGCCCCGGCGCCGTCGCCACCTCGTCCAACGGCGTTCCGGTGACCTGCGACGCCACCCTGGCCGAGACCGACCTCTCCGCCTTCGACCTCGTCGTCGTGCCGGGCGGCTCCGTGGGCGTGGACAACCTCCGCGCCCTCGACGCCGTCTCCGCGGAGCTGCGCCGCCGCATGGGCGAGGGCGGCCTCCTCGGCTGCATCTGCGCCGCCCCCATGCTCCTTGCCGAGAACGGCCTGCTCGACGGCCGCACGGCCACCTGCTACCCCGGCTGCGAGACCGACTTCCCGGACGGCGTGCGCCCCGACGGGAACGGCGTCTACCGCGACGGCAACCTCGTGACGGCCAGCGGCCCCGGCTTCGCGCTGCCCTTCGGCCTCGCCCTCGTGGCGGCGCTCGTGGGCGACGACGCCCGCGACTCCGTTGCCTCCGCCATGCTGCTGGGCTAGCGCCGTGATACTCGCATCGGCGTCGCCGCGACGCATCGAGCTCATGCACCGCGCCGGGTTCTGCCCCCGGGTCAGGCCGGCCGACATCGACGAGACCCGCCTCCCCGGCGAGTCGCCGCTCGAGCTCGTCACCCGTCTGGCCCGCTCCAAGGCCCTCGCCCTCGTCGACGAGGCCGAGGTGAACGAGCTCGTCGTCGGTGCCGACACCATCGTGTGGATGGGCGACGAGGCCCTCGGCAAGCCCTCGTCGCCCGCGGAGGCCGAGGCCATGCTCGCGGAGCTCTCCGGCCGTACGCACCACGTCTCGACGGGCTGCGCCATGGCCCTGCGTCGGGCCGACGGCACGGTGGCGGACGAGACGTTCGCCTGCACCACCGACGTCCGATTCTTCGACCTGGAGCCGGCCGAGATCGCCTCCTACGTGGCGAGCGGGGAGCCCGCCGACAAGGCCGGCGCCTACGCGATACAGGGGCTCGGCGGGCAGCTCGTGCGGGACATCGCAGGCAACTACGACAACGTGGTGGGGCTCCCCGTGGCCGAGCTCGCGCGGAGGATGCGCTCCTTCCTCCGCCGCGTCGGCCAGCGGGATGCGACCGCCTAGGCCGAAGGAAGAGGGAGGGGCGCCATGAGGCTCCCGGGATTCGAGAACGTGTACGTCGGGCACAGGACGGACCAGGAGGCGGGCACCGGTGTGACCGTGGTGGTGGCGCCCGAGGGCGCCGTCGGCGCCGTGGATGTGGCGGGCGGCGCGCCTGCCACCCGTGAGACCGACCTGCTGCGGCCCGAGGAGACCGTGGACCGCGTGCACGCCGTGGTGCTCTCCGGCGGCTCCGCCTACGGCCTCGCCGCCTCCACGGGCGTCATGGAGGAGCTCGAGCGGAGGGGGGTCGGTCTCGACCTCGGCATCTGCCGCGTTCCCATCGTGTGCGGCGCGTGCCTGTTCGACCTCGCCGTGGGCGATCCCGCCGTGCGCCCCGGCGCCGCGATGGGGGCGGAGGCGTGCTCCGAGGCGATCGACGGCCCCGGGGAGGCCGGGCTCGCCCAGGGCAACGTGGGCGCCGGCACCGGGTGCACCGTCGGCAAGGTCCTGGGCCCCGACCTCGCCATGAAGGGCGGCCTGGGCTGGGCGACCGCGTCCGCCGGCCCCCTCACCGTCACGGCCGTCGCCGCCGTGAACGCGGTTGGGTCCGTGGTGGACCCCGCGACGGGCGA
>CBCSOI010000225.1:0-3382 GCA_965141595.1 uncultured Atopobiaceae bacterium
ATGCACATGGCGAACAGGATGGTCTCGCCCCAGAGGGCGCCGGAGCCCACGAACATGGTGTAGGGGGCGAGGGCGTAGGAGCGCGCGATCCTCTCGGCGACGGGCTCGAACCGCTTGCGGATGTCGACGAGGTCCGCCCAGATCCCGCGGCACTGCTCGATGAAGCGGTCGTAGGCCGGGAAGCTGCCGCGACGCTCGAGGAGCTTGAGGCCGAAGCAGTCGGCGAGGTAATACCCGCCCTCGCAGCCGCCGCACCCGTGGCTGGACGCCATGGCCACGCAATTCTCGGCACCCACCGCCTTGCCGATGGGGCCGTCTGGCTTGGTCATGGCCACCACGCGCACGCCCATCTCCTTGAGCCTGGCCACCGCCTCGAGGATCTCGGGCGTGGTGCCGCTCTCGGACGCGGTGAGCACCACGGAGCGCTCGGTCATGCGCTTGTGGCCCGCCACGAGCCACTCGGCGGCGTGGATGAGGTAGACCTCGAGGTCCTTGTCGCCGTACTTGTTCATCATGTACTCGAGCTGCATGAGCTCGTCCCACGTGCCGCCGACGCCCATGAGGAAGACGGCGTCGTAGCCCTCGTCGGCCACCTTGTCGGCCATGGCGGCCATGCGCTTGCCGGTCTCGTGGAGGGCCTCGCCGTCGGCGAGGTACCCCTCCTGGTCGAAGTGCATGATCTCAACCTTCTCAGTCTCTTTCACGGTGTTCCTCTCACTCTCTCTCCGGTGGTACGGGGCGGCCGGGTACCGGCGGCCGTCCAAGGGACAGGCGCCTAGGGACGCGCCGTGTCTGCGGAAGTGGATGCCCGGCGCTCGAGCTCGGCCACGGCCTCGTCGTAGCCGGGCGCCTTGCTGCCGAGCTCGCCCTCGTGGGCCGCCAGGAACGGGTGGACGTCCCAGGAGTCCGTCGCCTGGGCGACCGTCGCCGCCACGACCTGGAAGAACCCCAGGTTGGGAATGGCGGTGCAGAGCGGGTCGGCGCAGGGGGGCAGGGCCACCTCGTAGGGCTCCCCCGCCGGGTGGGCCGTGAGCAGCCACGCCGACGGCGTCACCTGGGACATGACCCGGGCGCAGCGGGCGAGGCGCGGCGACCCTGCGGGGTCGTCCTGGATGAACACGAGGTGTCCGGGGGCCACCTGCATCTCGGGGCCGTGCATGAACTCCTCGCCCTCGAAGGGGGCGGCGGCGATCTTGAGCGTCTCCTGGAACTTGAGGGCGGCCTCCTCGGCGACGCCCCATGCGGGGCCGTTGCCCACGACGAGGGCGGGGGAGCGGCGGGAGAGCTCGCCCATGTGCCGCTCGACGAAGGCGTCGGCCACGGGCAGGCAGGCACCGTGGGCGGCCACGGCGTCCTCGACGGAGGCGAGGCCCTCCATGAGGGCCCGCTGCCCGATGGTCCCCGCCGCCTCTGCCCCGTAGAGCGAGAAGAGCATGAGGAACTCGACCAGGGTGAGCATGCCCTGGGTGACGAAGTCCACCGCCTCCAACCCGCACCCGTAGTCCATCGCCACGTCGGCGCGGGCGGCCACGGGCGAGCCGGGGTTCGCGGTGAGGGCGACCGCCGGCTGACCGCTGTCATGCAGGAAGTCGAGGGCCGCGAGCACGTTGGTGGAGTATCCGCTCTGCGAGACCACCACGTTGAACGCGTTGGCGGGGTAGTCGTGGTCGAACGCCATGAACCGCTCCGGGGTCACGACGCACACCTGCTCCCCGAGGGTCCGGGCCATGAAGTCGCGGGCGCAGTCGGCCGCGTGGCGGGAGGACCCGGACGCGACGATCCTGACCGCCGGGCCGCCGGAGCGCCGGAGCGTCGCGGCATAGGAATCAACCAGCCAGCAGGTGAGCTCCGCCGAACGCCCGAGGTTCTCGGCCATGCGGTTCTGCGCCGACCGGGCGTAATCGAGCATCGTGGGGGTCTGCGACTTCACTGCTGCCCCTTCCCTTGAATCGATGGTTGGCGATAATGAGAATACAAGTGGCGACTTTTTGTGACCATTTGCTATACACAAGCTAACACTGTTTTGATACCAATTCTCGGTAACCAAGGGATACCGGCGAGCGGTAGAAAATGAGGGACAAGCGGTAGCGGAACCGCCCCACCGCCCAACGGGCGTCAGTAGGTGTAGACGTAGCCCCCGCGGTCGCCCAGGTTGAGGGCCCTCACGTACTCCACGGCACGGCCCTCGCCGTCGTAGCTCACGCAGTCGAGGGTCAAGGCGGGGTCACCGGCCCGCACGCGGAACAGGCCGGCGTCGCGCGCCGAGAGCTCGGTCAGGCCGAGGACCTCCTGGGTGCCCACGACCTCGTGCCCGTACATCGCGTAGGTCTCGTAGAGGCTGAAGACGGCCACGTCCACCCCCTCGATGTCGGGGAAGAGCGAGAGCGGGATGAGCGCGCTCTCGATGGAGATCGGGACACCGTCGACGCTGTTGAGCCGACGCACGCAGTAGAGCTCGTCCTCGGGCGCCACCCCGAACAGGTCCGAGAAGAGGGGGCCGGCGAGGCGCCGCGAACGCGACAGGATACGCACGGAGGGCTCGGCGTCGTGGGCCCGTATCATCTCGCGGAAGCCCATGCCGGCGGCCTCGGCCCCGTCCCAGAGGCTCACGACGAAGGCCCCCTTGCCCTGGATGCGCCGCACGAGGCCGCGGTCCACGAGCTCCCCCACGGCGTTGCGCACCGTGAGGCGGGTGCAGCCGAACTCGTCCGCCAGCTCGTTCTCGGACGGCAGGGCGAGGCCGGCAGGATAGTCGCCGCGCTCGATACGCTCTGCGATGACCCTGCGGATGCTGAGGTAGACGGGCTCGTCCTCGGACGGGGCCCTGTCGGTCACGAGAAGAGCCACGGCTTCTTGCCCACCTTCCCCTTGAGGTGCTCGGGCAGGTCGTTGCTGGCGAAGTGGTAGCGGTCGGCCCGGATGATGTGGCGCCCGAACTCCACGGGACGCCCCTCGTCGTCCTTCTCGACGGCCAGGAAGTAGAGTGCGGCGTCGCCGGGGGCGAGGCCCAGCAGGGGGGCCTCGTCCTCGCGGACCCTCGTCACCGAGATGCGCTCCTCGCCGTGGGAGATACGGACGCCGTAATCGCTCTCGAGCACCTCGTAGAGGCTCTCCCGGGCAAAGTCGTGGGCCTCGACGCCCGGGAATCGCCCATGGTCGATCCAGCCGGTCTCGATGGAGCTGGGCCTGCCGTCGGCGGTCCTCACCCGCTTGAGGACGAAGACCGGGTCGCCAGGGGTCAGGGAGAGACGCTCCGCCACGTCGGCCGGGGCCCCCTCCACCCCGGAGGCGACCAGGAGGCTGCCCGGCGCCATGCCCACGTCGCGCGCCGCGGCGCCGTAGTTGTAGGTCTCCTGTAAGACCAGGAGAACCCGCGGGTCCG
>CBCSOI010000226.1:0-3380 GCA_965141595.1 uncultured Atopobiaceae bacterium
AGCCCTTGTCCACGGCCTTGCCCGCCGCGGCGCCGGCCTTGCTCGCGGCCTCCTTGCCGGCGATCTTCGCATGGGCGAAGCCCTCCCCCGCCTTGGCGGCCAGTCCGCCGGTGAGCGCGAGGTCGGCGGCCTCGTCGTCCACCACCATGAACCCCTTGGAGTAGCCCACGAGCATGGTGCCCGGCACCGGCACCGAACCCACCACGGAGGCCGCCACGGCGCCGTCGGTCACGTAGCCGAGCTGGCGGCCCGAGCGGGTGGCGACGTCCATGCCGCCCCAGATGATGCAGCGGTCGAGGTCGAGACCCCGCGCCTTGGCGGCCACGTCGCCCGTGCCGGCCTCGTCCACAAGCATGCCGCCCTCGAACGTGCCCACGGTGTCGAGCGCCACGAACAGGTCGTCGCGCTTGACCATGCCTGCCACGTCGGGGCGCTTGACCATGAGGCCCACCACGGAGGTGCCCTCCGGGGAGAAGACGAGGTTGTGGACCTTGCCGATGCGCTTGGGCGGAGCCGGGGTGCCGTCTGCCTTGGTGCGCTTGCCCTCGGGGCGGGGCACGAACACCTTCTGGCCCACGAGCTGCTCCATGGTTAGCATCAACAATCCTATCGTTCGAGCCGTTTCCGATGTGGCCATCATAACCCGCCCGGCCGCGGTTCGCGACACCGCCACGACAGGGTCCGGGCAAGAAAAACCCGCCGGGCCCACGGGCTCCGGCGGGTGCTTCGGACGTGCCTGGTCGCCGGGCGCCCCTAGGCCTCGACGTTCTCCACCTTGACGTCGGCAGCCGCGGTGTCGGCCTTCTCGGCGGCGGCGTCGGCCTTGCTGGCCACCGTGTTGATGGCGTCCTGCACGTTGGCGGAGGCCTGGTTCACGGAGTCGGACAGGGTGGAGCGGAGCTGGTCGACACGCTCACGGGCGAGGTCCACCTTGGCGCGGAGCTCGTCGGTCTTGGCGTTGACCGTGGGGGTCACGGAGTTGATCTTGCTGGCCACCTGGTTGGCGCCCTTCTCGTAGGCGTCGACGGCCTTGTCCCACACGTCGTTCATGGAGTCCGCGGCCATGGCACGGGTCTCCTCACCGGAACGGGGGGCCAGAAGCAGGCCGGCCACCGCGCCGATGCCGGCACCGATGACCGCACCGAAGACGAACCCGAGACCACCGTTAGCGTTGCTCATGACACTTCCTCCTTTGGCGCCCGCGCGCCTTCCGAATGCCCTTCCAAGGGCCCTGCGGCCCGTGTTCGAGTTGGTGCTATACCCCAGTTTAGGCACGGTTTGCCGGCCGGCCGGCGCAACGGCGCGTTTCCCCGACAATACACAGCCGAAAGCGTCAGGCGACGGGCCCCTCGGCCTCCTCGGCCACGGCGTCGACGGCTGCCTCGTCCGCCGGGTCCCCCACGGCATCCACGACGACGTCGTCCTCCGCGGGGGCGGCACCGGGCTCGGGGTCGCCCTCGGCGTCCTCGGCGGGCGCCGCGCCGTCGCCGGCCGTGGCGTAGGCGGCCTGCACGAGCTGGGCCAGGCCCTCCACGATGGCGTCGACGTCGGGCTCGGTGGCGGGGTCGGCCCCCGCGAAGGCCCACTGGAGGATCCATGCGGCGCTCGAGAGGGCGCCGGTCACCAGCACGTCGTCGGGACACGGGAACGAGACCTCCCAGGTGCGCCCGTCGTCCGTGGCACGGGTGCGCCCGCAGGGGATGTCGCCCGCCATGTTCGTGCGGGCGAGGAGCTCGACCGTCACATGTTCGAGCAGGTGGGCGAGCTCGGTGTCGCCCATGACGTCCTGGAAGGCGGGGGCGGCGTCGCCGAGGCAGGCATGCTGGGCGATCTGGGGCATGAGCCAGTAGACATGGGCTGTGGCCTCGACGTCCTCGCTCGTCATGAGGGGTGCGCCCTCGGCGACGCGCACCGTGGCCGTGAGGTCTTTGGGTCCGACGACCACCTTCTGGATGTCGATGAGCTGTGCCACGGGGCCTCCTTGGTCGACTGCGCGCCGGGTCCGGCGCTCCCGGATTCCTCCCATTCTACCCGCCCGGCGCGGCGACCCGCCCCATACGGGACGGTTCCCACCGCGGCCCCACGCCCCCACGGAAAGGGACTCCGCCGCAGGGGTGCGCGACGGGGTCCCGGGTACCGCCGGTGCCTGGTGAGGCTGCTACCAGGTGCGGTTCTCGCGGTAGAACTCGATGAGGCTCCGGGTGGAGGCGTCCTGCTCGGCGAGGGCGGCGTCCGACTCGGAAAGGGCCGGGGTGATCTGCTTGGCGAGCTGCTTGCCCAGCTCGACGCCCCACTGGTCGTAGGAGTCGATGCCCCAGACGGTGCCCTCGACGAAGGTGATGTGCTCGTAGAGCGCGATGAGCTCGCCGAGCGAGAAAGGCGTGAGGGCCACGCCGAAGATGGACGTGGAGGGACGGTTGCCCTCGAAGACGCGGGCGGGCACGATCTGTTCGGGCGTGCCCTCGGCGCGCACCTCGTCGGCCGTCTTGCCGAAGGCCAGGGCCTTGGTCTGGGCCAGGAAGTTGCCGAGGAAGAGCTCCTGGACGTCCTGCTCGCCGTCGCGGGTGGGGTTGGGGGTGTTGACGAAGGCGATGAAGTCGGCTGGGATCATCGAGGTGCCCTGGTGCAGCAGCTGGTAGAAGGCGTGCTGGCCATTGGTACCGGGCTCGCCCCAGAAGACCTCGCCGGTGTGGCAGTCCACGGGCGTGCCGTCCCAGCGCACGGACTTGCCGTTGGACTCCATGGTGAGCTGCTGGAGGTAGGCCGGGAAGCGCGAGAGGTACTGGTTGTAGGGCAGCACGGCGTGGCTATAGCTCTTGAAGAAGTCCACGTACCACACGTTGATGAGGCCCATGAGCGCGACGGCGTTCTCCTCGAGGGGCGTGTGGGCGAAGTAGTGGTCCATGGCGTGCATGCCGGCCAGGAAGTCCTGGAAGCGCTCGGGGCCGAGCACCACGGCGAGGATGGTGCCCACGGCGGAGTCCACGGAGTAGCGGCCGCCGACCCAGTTCCAGAAGCCGAAGGCGTTCTTGGGGTCGATGCCGAACTCCTCCACGAGCTCGAGGTTGGTGGAGACGGCCACGAAGTGGCGGGACACGGCCTCCTTGGCGGCGTCCTCGGAGCCGTCGATGGCGCCGGCGTCGCGCAGGCCCTCGAGCAGCCAGGTGCGGGCCTCGCGGGCGTTGGTGATGGTCTCGAGGGTGGTGAAGGTCTTGGAGACGACGATGAACAGCGTGGTCTCGGGGTCGAGGCCGCGGGTCTTCTCGGCCATGTCGTTGGGGTCGATGTTGCTCACGAAGCGGGCGGTGAGGCCGGCGTCGGCGTAGACCTTGAGGGCCTCGTAGGCCATGGCCGGGCCGAGGTCGGAGCCACCGATGCCG
>CBCSOI010000227.1:0-3353 GCA_965141595.1 uncultured Atopobiaceae bacterium
GGGGAGATGGCCACGGAGAAGGTGCCGTCGCCCACCAGGAATGCGGCCACCTCGTCGGCGCGGCTCTCGTGGGTGTCGCCGCCCTCGTCGACCTCGTAGACCCCGGCGGCCTCGTCCTCCGCGGCCTGGGGGGCCTCCGGCGCCTCTGCGGCGGGCGCGTCGGCGAAGGCCTCCTCGAAGGGGTCGGGGGCGTCGCCACCGTCGGCGAAGGCGTCCTCGAAGGGGTCGCCGAAGTAGTCGTCGGGCTCCTCCATCTCCCAGGCGTCGCCGGAGGGGAGCTCCGCGGGCCCCGCGAAGGGGGCGGCCACGGGCGCGGCGCCCCAGTCCTCCCCCTGGGGGTCGGGTGCGGCCACGGCCACGGCGGCTGCGGCCTCGGCCGGGACGTCGGCGGCAGCGGCCACGGGGATGGGTCGGGTGGCCTCCTGCGCCGCGGTTGCGCTGGCGGCGGCCACGGTGGCCACGGGACGGCCGAAGGCCTCGGAGAGGACGCCGGCGAGGGCCGCGCCGTTGTCGGTCAGGAGGGCGTCGGCCACCGACGTGAGGGCCACCGGGACGCCTGCGCGCTCGCGGACGGAGCCCGCGGCGTCCATGAGGGCGATGTTGAGGTTGCGGCCGCCGTCGGAGGCGAAGATGGGCTGGTCGAGGAGAACCTCGACGGTGCTCGGAAGCAGGCAGATGAGGAACTCCTCGGCCTCCAGGAGGTCCTGGGTGACCACCGCGGTGGCGCTGCCCCCGGAGACGTCCTCCACGAGGCGCCCCCAGTCGGGGTCGTCGTCGGAGCCGCGGCCCTTGAACCCGAGGTCCTTGGCCTGGCAGTCGATGACGGCGTAGAGGTGCTCGCCGCCCTCGGGGACCACGGCGCTGGAGGCCTTCTCCATAAGGGCCACCGCGGTGTCCACCATGGTGAGCGGCAGGTAGAAAGCGAGAGAGTCGCGGCCGACCTTGCGGCGCCCCTGACGTCCCCTGGCCGCCTTGTCCTTCCTCTTGAGAGCCATCGGCTCCCCCTTTCAAACACGGGCGCCGGGTGGCGCCGCTGTTCGTTCCCTCAGAAAACGTTAACCAAGGGAGGGGGAGCCGACGGGCTCATAGGAACTGGATTATGGTGTCTAGCTGGGGTTATTAGCTACCGAAGGCCAAAATGGGGTGACGAATGGTCCCTAGGGGGGCATCGTCCGGGCAGTGCTCCTCAGGGACACTGGACGAGACGGAGGTCGGAAAGCCCGTAGTCGCCCACGGTGCCCGCCACCCGGGCGTCCACGGCGAGGGTGAGATCGGCGGTGCCCCTCACCTCGGCGTCGTTGGTGTAGCGCATGACACAGGTGCCGACGACGTGGGAGGGGTCCCCCTCGACCGCGACGAGCTCCGCCGAGGCCATCGAGAAGGCGCCGGAGGTGTCGGTCTGGGAGGTCTCCGGGATCCACTCCGTGAGCATGTAGGAGTCCTCCCCGAGGCCCGCCTCGGAGAGGCGCTCCCGGGCCTGCGCCCAGTCGTCGCCCGTGTCTATGGCGAGGACGTCTCCCAGAAGCCCCCTCACATAGGCCACCTGGGGGGCCTCCACGGACATGCCCTGAGAGGCCTTGCCGGCCCCTTCCGCAGCGGGCTCCCCTGGCGCATCGCCGGCGGGGCCCTGCGGGTCCTCCGCCAGGGCCTCCGAAGAGAGGTCGGCGAGGGCCCTGGCGTACCTTGCCTCAGGCCCGTTCACGGCGTAGACGACGACGGAGGCCGCGAGGAGCGCGGCGCACACCCCGAGGACGATCGCGGACGTCTTCTTGGTCATGGACGGTCACTCCCCTTCCGAGGTGCCGAGGATGCGGTCGAGGTAGGCCTGGCGGTCGGCGTCGGCGGCCCTCGTCGCGCCAGCCTCCTCGCGGTCGGCGTCGGTGATGCGCTCCAGGTCGCGCTCGGCCTGCTCCGAGAACTCGTCGTCGGGGTCGAGCCCCAGGGACTCCACGTAGGCGTGGCTCTGGGCGGCCATGGACCCGTCCCCGTCGAGGACGTCGCCGTCGATGATGGCGCAGCGCCGGACGGCACCGTCCTCGAAGACGCCCCCCTCGGCGTCCCAGGAGGCGACCGCGACGGCCCAGGGGTTGCCCGTGGACCTCCGGGTCGCCTGCCAGACCACCCGCAGCCTCCCGTCGGGGGCCGCCGTGATGCCCCAGGAGAGGTCCAGGCCCCCCTCGACGCCGGTGCCGTCGCCCCAGTTGCCGCAGAGCCCCTCGACGGATCCCTCGGCCACCTCGGCCGCCATGGCGGAGCGGCTCTGGTCGGTGTAGGGGGCGCCGGCCGCGGAGGCGAACCTCGCGGCGGCCTCGGCGCAACGGTCGGCGTCCCAATCCTCCATGGAGGCCTCGGGGGCCCCGGGGGCGTCGTCGGCCGCATCGGGGGCAACCTCCTCCGACGGCACCCCCGGCGTCTCCGGGGGGATGTCGGGGACAGGCCCGAGGGAGAGGGCGATCACCACGGCCGCGGCGGCGACCATGGCCGCGGCGGCGCCCACGGCGAGGGCGCTGAGCCCCTTGGAGAGCCTCCCCGCCTCGCGCCCCTGCGCCTCTTCCGTTGCCTTCACCATGGGCACCCTCCTTCAAAGGGTCGTTCAGATTGCTAATAGAGTACCTGACAGGAGAAACCGGCCCCATCGGACCAGGTCACCTGGAAGTCGACCCGCTGGCCGTTTCCCGCCTGCCCCGTGAAGCACCACGCCCACGTGTCCTCGGGAGAGTCCGGGGCGTGGCAGAGGGTCTCCGCCACGCCGGCGAGCCTCGGGACCGAGGATGCCTCGGCCCAGGAGGAGACGGCCTGCCGGAGGGCGTCTGCGGTCTCGCCCTCCGGGAGCGCCGAGGGGTCAGGCACGGAGGCGGCGTCGAAGGGGTCCAGGGCGGCGTCGGGCACCTCCTCGGCCACGGGGGTCGCCTTGACGGTCGCCGCCTGGGCGGCAGGGGCCGCCACGACGGAGCCGAGGGCGGCCTTCAGGGCAAGGGCGGCCACGGCCATGGCCACGGCGCAGGCGATGAGCGCCACGGCCCCCTTCCTCCCACGGATGCCCGCATCCATCTCGTCTCCCCCTCCCTCAGGCCACGGTCCTGGACGTGGCGAAGCCCCACTTCGGGGTCGCCACGGTGCCGTAGCTCTGGATCCAGCTGAGGATGTTGTCGGTCCTGATGGACCCGACGTTGTGCATGACCTTGCCGCCGCCGACGTAGATGCCGACGTGGCCGTAGATCTGGCCGGCCGCCGTCATGGGGTGCCTGGGCACGGCCACGATCATGCCGACCTTGAGCTCGTCCAGGTTCGAGCTCGTGCACCACCTCGCGTACTGGTCGCAGGCGTTGCCTGCCGGGTAGCCGAGGCCGGCG
>CBCSOI010000228.1:0-3343 GCA_965141595.1 uncultured Atopobiaceae bacterium
GGATATGCCGGCGAGGAGCGCCGCGGCGAGCCGCCAGTCGCCGGAACCGAAGGGCGCAAGCGCGGGCGCGATGGCACGTCCAACGGCGGCGGCGAACGAGCCGTCCACGCTCTCGCCCACATAGCCCGTGACGCCGAAGTTGAGGAGCACCCACATGATCACGGACGCCGCGAAGATGACGGTGCCGGCCCGCTCCAGGTAGTCGAGGACCTTGTCCTTCACGTACACCCACATGGTGTAGGCGTCGGGCATCTTGTACTCGGGGAGCTCGATGAGGAGCATGCCCCCCTCGTCGTCGGTGGCGTGGTCCGCGACCTTGAGGGCCAGCAGCACGAGGAGCGCCACGACGATGCCGAGCACGTACATGGAGAATGCCACGAGACCGGCCCACTGCCCGAAGAACATGCCGCTCAGCAGCACGTAGATGGGGAGCCTCGCCGAGCAGCTCATGAACGGCGTCACGAGCATGACCCTACGGCGGTCGCGCATGCTCTCCAGGGTGCGCGAGCTCATGATGGCCGGCACGGTGCAGCCGAAGCCCAGGATCATGGGGATGAACGCGCGGCCCGAGAGCCCGAGGGAGCCCATGATGCCGTCCATGACATAGGCGACGCGGCTCATGTAACCGGAGTCCTCGAGGAACGCCAGGGCGCAGAAGAGGATGAAGATGTTGGGCAGGAACGTGAGCACGGTGCCCACACCGGAGATGGCGCCGTCGCACACGAGGCTCACCACGGCCTCGGAGGCACCGAGGGCCGCGAGGCCGTCGGCAACCCAACCGTTGAAGAGGTCGAGCCACGTCTGGAAGACGTCCTTCACGACATCGCCCAGGACGAACGTGAGCCCGAACACCACGGCCATGATGAGCAGAAAGACGGGGATGGACCACACCCGGCTCGTCAGGACGCGGTCGGCGCGGTCCGTCGCCTCGGCGCGGCGCTCTCGGTTGAACACGCACTCGGCCACAAGGCCGCTGATGAAGTCGTAGCGCTCGGCGATGAAGCGCTCCTCGAGGTCCTCGTCGAGCTCGGGGACGTCCAGGGGGTAGTCGCGCCGCACGGCGACGTCACCCTCCAGGAGCTTCGTCGCATGCCAACGGGGGTTCGCGACATCGGGGTAACGGGCCTCGAAGGCCGCCTGCACGGCGTCGATCCGCCCCTCGAGGTCGCGGGAGTAGACCATCACGTTCTCGGCGTGCTTCTCGGCCATGCCGTCATCCACGGGGTGGAAGTGCTGGATGGGGTCGTGGGCCACGCCGCGGTGGTGGTACGCGGCGTGGAGCAGCGGCTGCAGGCCCTCGCGCCTGCGGGCGCTCACGGGGATGACGGGGGCCCCCAGGGTCTCCGAGAGGCGGTGGACGTCGATCTCCATGCCGCGCTTGGCCACGACGTCCATCATGTTGAGGGCCACGACCACCGGTTTGCCGAGGGCCAGGAGCTGCAGGGTGAGGTAGAGCGAGCGCTCGAGGGACGAGGCGTCCACGACGTCGATGATGACGTCGGCGTCGCCGGAGAGGACGTAGTTGCGCGCGACCTCCTCCTCCATGGTGTAGCTCGTGAGCGAGTAGGTGCCCGGCAGGTCGACGAGGCGCACCTCGTAGCCCTCGAACCGGGCCGAACCCTCCTTGCCCTCCACCGTGACCCCGGGCCAGTTGGCCGTCTTGAGGTTGGAGCCGGTGTAGGCGTTGAAGAGCGTGGTCTTTCCGCAGTTGGGGTTGCCCACGAAGGCGATGGTCATGCCGGGGTGGCCCACCTCGGGACCGGGCGCGGGCTGCTCGGGCTCGTAGGTGAAGTGCTCCTCGAAGGCGTTCATCGGCCCTCACCCTCCCCTTGACCGCGGTCGCCCGTGGAGACGCCCTCCATGCCCGGGGCGCCGATGGCGCAGCTGGCCGCCGTGGCCACGAAACGTGGTTCGGGACGCACGGCCTCCCGCGGGGCGTCTGCCGGCTCCACGACGATGCCGCCGCTGATGGAGCGGCCCATGGCCCAGCGCGTCTCACGGACCCGCACGATCACGGTGCCGCGGCTCTTGTTGTTGAGCACGGTCACCTGCGTGCCGCGGGTCATGCCCACGGACTCGAGCCGGCGCGCCGTGGCCTCGGGAAGGCCCTCGAAGGAGACGAGGCGGTAGGTGCCCCCCACCGCTGCCCGTGCAAGTGTGACGCGCGCACCGACCGCGCGCCCCTCATCCGTGGAAGTCACGTCCAAAACCTCACTCTCGCCCTGTATGTCGCTCTATCTGTGCCCGGCGCGCTGGAAAGTATGCGGCGGGAAACACGAAGGGCGCCCCGTGGGGCGCCCGGTCCAAGGCGTCGTGCCTGCATCCCGTCCTAGAGCTCGATGGACGATCCCTGGATGGGAAACGGCTTGGCGAAGTGGCACGCACAGTGATGGCCGGGAGCCACCTCGCGCATCTCGGGCTTCTCCTGGGAGCATATCTCCTGCGCGATGGGGCAGCGCGTATGGAAGCGGCAGCCGCTCGGAGGGTCGATGGGGCTCGGCGGGTCGCCGGCGAGGATGATGCGCTCGCGGCTGCGCTGGATGTCGGGGTCGGGGACCGGCACGGCCGACAGGAGCGCCTGCGTGTAGGGGTGGTACGGCTCGGCGTAGAGCGTGCGCCAGTCGGAGGTCTCCATGAGGTTGCCGAGGTACATGACCGCCACGCGGTCGGAGATGTGCTGCACCACGGAGAGGTCGTGGGCGATGAAGAGGTAAGCGGTGCCGTACTCCTTCTGAAGGTCGCCCAGGAGGTTCAGCACCTGCGCCTGGATGGAGACGTCGAGGGCGGAGACCGGCTCGTCGCAGATGATGAGCTTGGGGTGCAGGGCGAAGGCGCGGGCGATGCCCACGCGCTGGCGCTGGCCGCCGGAGAACTCGTGGGGGTAGCGGTTGATGTGCTCGGGGTTGAGGCCCACGATGTCGAGGAGCTGCCGCACGTAGTCGATGCGCTCCTCGGTGCTGCCCATCTCGTTGTGGATGGCCAGCGGCTCGCTCACGATCTCGCCGATGGTCATGCGGGGGTTCAGGGACGCGTAGGGGTCCTGGAAGATGTACTGCATGTCGTGGCGCACGGCCTTGAGCTGCTTCTTGTGCATCGTGGCCACGTCCTGGCCGTCGAAGACCACGCGGCCGCCCGTGGGATGCGTGAGGCGCATGATGCAGCGGCCCGTGGTGGACTTGCCGCAGCCGGACTCGCCCACGAGGCCGAAGGTCTCGCCGGGGAAGATCTCGAAGCTCACGTCGTCGACGGCCGACACCTTCTTGGCGAGGCGGCTGGCGAAGACGCCGGAGTCCACGGGGAACTCCTTGGTCAGGTGCTCCACGGAGAGCAGGGGCTCTTTCTT
>CBCSOI010000229.1:0-3302 GCA_965141595.1 uncultured Atopobiaceae bacterium
CCCGACGGCGACGGTACCCCCGACACCAACGTCGACACCGATGTCGACGGTATCCCCGACGTCAACATCGTCGACGAGGACCATGACGGCAAGCCCGACCCCGTCGACCCGAAGAACCCGCCCAAGCCCAACATCAACATCGTCGACACCGACGGCGACGGCGAGCCCGACCCCGTCGACCCGAAGGATCCGGACAGCCCCAAGACGCCCACGGTGAACATCGACACCGACGGCGACGGCAAGCCCGACCTGAACGTCGATAAGGACGGCGACGGCAAGCCCGACCTGAACATCGTCGACAAGGACGGCGACGGCAAGCCCGATCCTGTGGATCCCAAGTCGGAGCCGCTGCCCGAGCCCGACGTCAACGTGGACACCGACGGCGACGGTTGGCCTGACATCAACATCGACACCGACGGCGACGGTGTGCCCGACAAGAACGTCGACACCAACGACGACCGTGTCTACGACTGGAAGGACGAGGGACACCCGCAGCATCAGGACTACCTCGACTCCATCAAGGGTCAGGATCCCGACGGTGGCTCCAACGGCACGGGTACCAGCACGACCACGACCACGACCACCACGACCACGCGCAGGCTCCCGTTCACTGGCGGCGGCATGCCCGTCACGGGCGACGTGGCCACCGTGGTCCCGGCCCTCGGCTCCCTGGGCGCCATCGCCCTGGCTGCCACCGGCGCCGTGCTCCTCAGGCGCAAGCGCCGCGACGACGACTAAGGGGCCCTGCCTCTTAGGAAGCGTCTCCCTCGGGGAGGCCCGCACCGGGTGCGGGCCTCCCTTTTTTCGTCGATGGGGGGGGTCTGATGCGGAGGCTGCCCACGGGCTGGCCACTTTCGGGTCCCGGTTCATTCCCTCTCATCGATAGGAGGGCAGTTGTGTACTAATATTCAGTCTGAATACAGAAATCTCTCGACAGAGGGAAGGACAAGGGCAAAAAGGAGCGGCAGCCATGAGACCCAAACGTACCCCGCAACGCTTCCTGTCCATGATGGTCACCGCCGTGCTGGCGGTGCTCCTCTCGGTACCCCAACCCTGCGTGACGGCGCTGGCCGAGGCGTCCCGTGCGGCGGCCACCGTCACCGTGTTCGGAGGCGTGACGGTGTCCGGCGGCGAGCAGGGCGTTGACTTTGATGTGAGCACCTCGCCGCTGCTGCTCACGGTGAAGACCGGCACGTCCCTCACGTTCTCCGGCACGGGTCAGGGCTCCATCAAGATCCCTACCGGCGTGGACGCCTCCATCACGCTGGACAACCTGAACCTCATGAGCAAGAGCTCCGCGCCCACGACGGCGGCGGACCGCAACTCGCCCATCGACCTCTGGCCCGGCTCGTCGCTCCACATCACCCTGGCCGACGGCACCACCAACTACCTGCGCACGCAGCTCGACACCAACTGCGCCGGCATCCACGTGGCCGAGACCGCCAGGCTCACCATCGACGACTCCGTGACCAACCGCCTCGCCGACGGCACCCACGTGGAGGTCGACGGCGGCAAGGTGGCCACGGCCGGCACGCTGCTCAACGGCACCGAGGTGGCCGTGGGCGACGAGATCCTCAAGCTCTCATCGGCCAACCCCGGCGTCCTCAAGGTCGCCGGCGGCTACGGCTGTGCGGGCATCGGCTCCGGCTCCATGGAGAACGCCGGCCTCATGGTCTTCGACGGCGGCTCCATCGTCGCGGTCACGTGGCGCGGCGTGGCGGTGGACCTCGACAATCCCGGTGCCGGTGGCAACACCGACACCCCGGCGAGCGGCAGCTACTACGCCAGCGCCGGCGCGGGCATCGGCGCCGGCTGCGGCGGCGGCGCCACCGACATGGTCTTCAACGCCGCCGACATCGACGCCTACGGCTCGTACCACGGCGCCGGCATCGGCGCCCCGCTGCGCTACGAGAGCGGCACCACCTACAACGGAGGTGCCCGGCAGCCCAGCTCCCTCACCACCACGCCCAACTCCACCTGTGGAAACATCACCATCAACGGCGGCTTCCTCAAGGCCCGCGGCTTCACCCACGGCAACGCCTTCGGCGGTGCCTGCGACTCCGCGGCCTCGCCCGGCGCCAGGGGCAAGGTCATCAAGGTCACCGGCGGCACGCTGCTGCCCACCTCGGAGAACGGCCGTTGGGACCTCGGCGGCCGTGACGGCACCGTCATCGTCACCGGCGGCTCCATGCGCATCGCTGACATGAGCAAGTTCCAGGGCGACGGTCCGTGGTCCGACGAGACCAAGACCACCAGGCTCACCATGGTCACCATCGACATGAAGGCCGAGCTCGAGCAGCTCAACAGCCAGGACTCCAAGATCTCGGGCTGGCAGCTCCTCGTCAACGGCCAGCCCCACAGCTACGGCGCGCCCACCATGTTCGACGACGGCAAGCTGTACCTCTGGCTCTCCGACGCCTACCTCCAGAAGGACCCCGAGACCGGCAAGGCGGCCCGCATCGAGGTGCGCCTCAATTACATCGACGCCGACGGCAGGGAGCAGCGCCTCGAGCCCCTCTACGTCGAGGAGCTCGGCGGCACCTCCGGCACCACGCTCAAGCGCTACGTCAACATCGACCTCGACAACGAGGAACTCGACCCCGCTGCCCGCGAGGTCGTGGCCGGCTACTTCTCCAAGCTCGACAAGTACTACGACGGCCTACCGCTACCCGGCATGGAGCTCTCCGAGGAGGAGGGCCACTACATCTCGACCGCGGGCCTCGAGACCGTGCCCAAGCGCCTCACCGACTCCAGCTCCCTCGAGTACACCTACCAGACCGTCTCCGAGGAGGTCGACAAGAACGGCGACCCCGTGATCCTCGACTCCGGCTCGTCCCTGCCGGCCGACTCCGGGCGTCAGCTCATCGAGATCGTCTCCAAGCAGTACGCCTCCGAGCCCGGCATGCAGTCGTACTGGGGCCACCGCATCCGCGGCAACGCCGTCATCAACCCGGTGAACTCCGCCACCCAGGCCGACCTCTCCTCCCTCGGCCACGGTGTCGACGTCCAGGTGGGAGGGGAGACCCGCTCCTACAGCGAGCCCACATGGGCCCAGGGCTCCGACTCCGCCATCGACTTCAACACCGCCACCATGGACTGCCTCGTGGTGCCCTTCGACGTGACGAGCGGCACCATCCCCGGCACCGACACGCCGTCGGCCGTCACCTGCGCGGCCCCCACGGGAACCGTGAGCCTCTACCTCGACGGTCGCCCCCTCACGGCCTCCCAAGGCGGCGTGATCGAGCTCGATGAGGCTACCTTCAAGGACGCCTCCGTCCCCGTGGCGGTGGAGAGGGTCGACG
>CBCSOI010000230.1:0-3288 GCA_965141595.1 uncultured Atopobiaceae bacterium
GACTCCGTGCGCGCCACCACCCCCGAGGCCGTGTCCCGGCTCCACGCCATGGGCATCCGCGACACGGTGATGCTCACGGGCGACAACGCCCGGGTGGCCGCCGTGGTGGCGGCGCGCGTGGGCGTCGCGGAGGTGGCGGCGGAGCTGCTCCCCGACGACAAGGTCGCCCGCGTGGAGGCGCTCCGCTCCCAGGGCCGCACGGTGGCCATGGTGGGCGACGGCATCAACGACGCGCCGGCCCTCGCCGCGGCCGACCTCGGCGTCACCATGGGCGCCGCCGCCAGCGACACCGCCCTCGAGGTGGCCGACGTCGCGTTGCTCTCCGGCGACCTCGAGCGCCTGCCGTCGTTCTTCTCGCTGTCCCGCCGCTGCATGGCGGTGGTGCGCGAGAACATCGCCTTCGCCATCGCCGTCAAGGTGGCGGTGCTGGTGCTGGCGGTGCTCGGCGTGGCCGGCATGGGTGCGGCCATCTTCGCCGACACGGGCGTGGCCCTCATCGTCGTCCTCAACGGCATGCGCCTCATGACACCCTGGGAGACGCGCTTCTAAGGAGAGGTCCGGCCGGCATCGGGCCCGTTTCCCCCGGCACCGGCGCCCTTTCGCGGGTGCCGGTGCTAGGCTGGTTGCCGTGTCTGCCGCCGTCTGGAAAGAGCCGCCGTGCCAGGACCAGAGCAAGGGAACCGGAACCTGTCCACCTACCTCGACGTATTGGGGCCGCACCACATGCGGGTGCCCTGGCACGAGGCCCTCGGCGACCCGGACCGGCTCGCCGTCGACGCCCCGCTCGCCGACAAGGTCTCGGTCATCATGCGCACCGGCCAGCTGGCCCTCTCGGCGGGCGACTCCGCCTGGCGGGTCCGCGACTTCATGAACCGCGTGGCCCACGTCCTCGGCGTCACCGTGCATGCGGACATCTCGCTCGTCAACATCGAGGCCACCTGCATCGAGGGCTCCCGGTCCATCACCGAGGTGGTGGCCAACCCCACGGCCGGCGTCAACACCGAGCGTGTCATGCTCCTCGAGCACTACCTCCACGAGGTCGAGGCCCTGGGTCGCGAGATCTCGGTGGGCGCTTTCCACGACCTGCTCGACGTCGTGGAGTCCAGGGGGCAGCGCTACCGCCCGTGGCAGAGCGGCCTCGCCTCGGGCCTCGCCTGCGGCTCCTTCGTCTTCCTCCTGGGCGGCGGTCCCGTCGAGATGGTCTGCGCCGCGCTCGGCGCGGGGTTCGGCCAGTTCGCCCGCCGGGTGGTGGCGGGGCGCCGCATCAACCAGTTTGTGGCCGTGGCCTGCGGCGTCGCCGTGGCCTGCGTGGTCTACCTGCTCACGCTCATGGGCATGTCGCCCTGGGTGCCGGACGCCATGAGCCACGAGGCCGGCTACATCGGCGCCATGCTCTTCGTCATCCCGGGCTTCCCCCTCATCACGAGCGGGTTCGACCTCTTCCAGTCCGAGATGCGCAGCGGCATCGAGCGGCTGGCCTACGCCCTCACCGTCATCCTCACCGGCACGGCCGTGGGCTGGCTCGTGGCCACGGGCGTGCAGCTCTATCCCGACGACGTCGCGCCCCTGGGCCTGGGCCCCGTGGCGCTCACCGCGTTCCGGGCGCTCTTCTCGTTCGTGGGCGTCTACGGCTTCTCGGTGATGTTCAACTCCACCCCCCGGATGTGTGCCACCGCGGCGGCCATCGGCGCCGTGGCCAACACGCTGCGCCTGTCGCTGACGGGGTTCTGGTCCGTGCCCCCCGAGGCCGCGGCCCTGGCTGGCGCCTTCGTGGCGGGGCTCCTCGCCGCCGCCTGCAAGGCGCGCACCTCCATACCGCGCACCGCCGTCACCGTGCCGTCCATCGTGATCATGGTGCCGGGCCTCTACATGTACCGTGCCGTCTACTACATGGGCACGTTCCAACCCACCGACGCCGTCGACTGGCTCATCAGGGCCGCCATGATCGTGGTGTTCCTGCCCATCGGCCTCATCGCCGCCCGGGTCATCACCGACCCGCGGTGGAGGAGGGTCTCGTGACCGCGCCGGCCGCGCCCGCGGCACGTCCCGTGGGCGACGACGACCCCCGGCAGCGCCTGTTCCGGCTCTTCGGCGACGACGCCATGGCCCGGCTGGCCGGCGCCCGCGTGGCCGTGGTGGGCATCGGCGGCGTGGGCTCCGCATGCGCCGAGGCCCTGGCCCGCGGCGCCGTGGGCGGCCTGGTGTTCGTGGACGGCGACACCGTGGCCCCGTCCAACATCAACCGCCAGGCCGTGGCGTTCCTCGACACGGTGGGCAGGCCCAAGGTCGACGTCATGGCCGCCATCGCCGCTCAGGTGAACCCCGCGGCCCGGGTGGACACGTTCCGGAGGTTCGTGCTGTCGGACGAGGCGGCGGGGCTCTTGGACGAGATGGGGCCCGTGGACTACCTCTGCGACGCCGTGGACTCCATCGCCGTGAAGCTGGCCCTGGCCGAGCTCGCCCAGGAGCGCGGCATCCCGCTCGTGAGCGCCATGGGCGGTGCCAACAAGGTGCACCCGGAGCGCATCAGGGTCGCGAGCATCTGGGACACCGTCAACGACCCCATCTGCCGCGTGGTGCGCAAGGAGTGCCGCAGGCGCGGCATCCGCGACCTCACGGTCGTGTTCTCGGACGAGCGCCCCGTGCCGGTGGCCATGGAGCCGGGCACGGGCCGTGCCGAGCGCACCAACCTGGGCACCGCGTCGTTCATGCCGCCCGCCATGGGGCTGGCCATGGCCGGCAAGGTGATCCGCGACCTCACCGGCGTGGGGGAGTGACGGCCGTGGCCGCCGATGCCGTGACCGCGGAAGCCATGGGCGCCGGCCTGGCGCCGTTCGACATGCACCTGCACGGCGACTGGTTCTCGGACCCGCCGGCCTGCTCCGCCTCGGTCTCCGCCGCCGGCGGCGGGGCGCTGGGCTGCACCGTGGAGCCGGCCGGCTACGAGGGGCTCGCGGCCGTGCTGGCAGGGGCGGACGGGAGCGCGGCCAGCGGGCCCGTGCGGGAGGGCGGCGGCCCCGGCTTGGTCCCGGCCCTCGGGCTGCACCCCTGGTACCTGGGGGAGGGCGGCGACGCCGAGGGGCGCGTGGCCCGGTTCTGCGAGCTCGCCGGGGGCTGCCGCCTCATCGGCGAGGTGGGCCTGGACCGCGGGCGGGCGCACCGGCGGACGTTCGAGGCCCAGGTCGCGGCCTTCCGGCGTGTGTGCGACGCCGTGGCCCCCGGGTCGGTGCTCTCCATCCACAGTGTGGGCGCGGCGGGGGAGGTCCTCGACATCCTCGGCGAGAGCGG
>CBCSOI010000231.1:0-3270 GCA_965141595.1 uncultured Atopobiaceae bacterium
AGCACCTCCTCCTGCTGGGCGATCTGCTCGAGCAGGCTGGTGAACTTGGGCATGCTCTTGGGCGCGGTGTCCTTCACGCGGTTGCGCTCGGCCTCCTCGGCGCGGCGGCGCTCCTCCTCGGCGGCCTTGGCCTCCTCGGCGGCGCGGCGGGCCTCCTCCTCGGCGCGGCGGCGCTCCTCCTCGGCGCGCTCGCGCTGGCGGCGCTCCTCGACCTCGCGGCGGGCGGCCTCCTCCTCGGCGCGGCGGGCCTCCTCCTCTGCCCTACGGGCGGCCTCCTCGGCCTCCTGGGCGGCGCGGAGCTCCTCCTCGCGGGCCTTGAGCTGGGGGGCGAGCTTCTTGCGCACCATGGAGACGTAGGCGTCCTCCAAGGCCGACGACGCGGACTTCGCCGGGATCTTCATGTCCTTGAGATGGGAGAGCATCTCCTTGCTCGTGATGCCGAACTCCTTGGCGAGTTCGCTGACGCGCGTCTTTGCCATGCAACCTAACCTTCCTGGAACCTGAACGACGGGGACCTGATGCGCCTTAGATCAGGGAATCGGGGTCATCGGACGTGTCGATCGCCTCGTACTCGCGGTCGAGGAGGCTCTCCCCCTCCGCGGCGGCCTCGTGGACGCCGCAGTACTTGGAGCCGGGCCGGGCCATGTTGCGGCACTGCGTCCCGTTCTCGGAGACGTACGCGCAGCGCGTGGCGGGCTGCTCCTGGTCCTGATCGATGAGGTCCTCGGCGGCCTCGGCCTTCTTGCGCATCTTCGCGATGAGGTCGCGGGCGATCCCCTCGCTCTTGATGTCGATATGGTAACCGGTGAGTCGGGCGGCGAGCCGGGCGTTCTGGCCCTCCTTGCCGATTGCCAGCGAGAGCTGGTCGTCAGGCACGATCACCGTGGCGTAGGTGTGCTCGGGGTCGACGATGACGCGGGTCACCTTGGCGGGCGACAGGGCGTTGGCCACGCGCTTGGCGGGGTCGTCGCTCCAGAGCACGACGTCGACGCGCTCGCCGCGGAGCTCGGAGACCACCGTGCGCACGCGGCTGCCCTTGGGGCCGACGCAGGCGCCCACGGGGTCGAGGCGGTCGTCCAGGGAGCTCACGGCGACCTTGGAGCGGCGGCCGGGCTCGCGGGCGATGGACTCGATCTCGACCACGCCGTCGTAGATCTCGGGGACCTCGAGCTCGAAGAGCCTGCGGATGAGGTCGGGGTGCGAGCGGGAGACCACGATGGAGGGGCGCGAGAACTCGCCGCGGACGGGCTGGATGCGGGCCTGCGGGTCGCGGACCTCGATGATGAGCGCCTTGATGCGGTCCCCGTGGCGGTAGCGCTCGCCGGCGGGACGCTCGTTGCGCTCCTGGCGATCCTCGTTGTTCTTGCGGAGGTCGAAGTGCGGGAGCTCTGCCTCGATGCCCTCGCGGATCTTGATGATGGTGAAGTCGGGGACCGACTGGATGACGGTGCCGGTGATGATGTCGCCCACGCGCTCCGAGAACTCCTCGTAGATCATCTGGCGTGCGGCGTTGCGGGTGATGGCCGCGATCTCGCTCTTGGCGTGGAGGGCGGCGATACGGGAGATGCCCGGGTCCTCCACGGCCTCCTCGCGGAACTCGGTGTACTCGCCGGTCTCGGGGTCGGGCTCGCCCTCGGGGACCAGGCGGTAGAGGAAGAACCGGCCCGAGGTGCGGTCGATGGTGACCTTGGCACCGTCGGGGAAGCGGTCGGGGTCGAGGTCGGCGTAGCTCTTGGCGAGCGACTGCTCGAGGCGGTCGAGCAGGTAGAGCTCGTCGATATGCTTCTCATGGCAGAGCGCCATGAGGGCCTCCATCATTTCGTTGTTCTTCTCGTTCTCGTGGGTGGCGGCCATCTGCGGCACCCCTTCCTCTTGTGGGTGGCTGGGAAAACGGGTGTGGGCTCCGGGGAGCCTGCGCCCTAGAAGACAGGCCTCAGCTTGGCCGACTGGACGTCGGCGAGGGGCAGGGCATGGGTCCCGTCGTCGCACTCCACGACGACGTCGCCGTCCCTGAGGCCCACGAGGGTGCCGGTGAAGGTGCGGCGCCCCTCGTGGCCCGCCATACGCACCTGCACGGCGTCGCCGGCGAAACGCTCGAAGTCGGCGGGGCGGCGCAGGGGGCGGTCGAGACCCGGTGAGGAGACCTCGAGGGTGTAGGACCCGGGGAAGGGGTCGACTGCCTCGACGACCTCGCCGACCCACCCGTTGTGGGAGGCCACATCGTCGAGGGAG
The DNA here is from genome assembly GCA_965141595.1 of uncultured Atopobiaceae bacterium. Lineage (GTDB taxonomy): Bacteria > Actinomycetota > Coriobacteriia > Coriobacteriales > Atopobiaceae > Granulimonas. Next base: position 2,233 of record CBCSOI010000231.1, read on the forward strand.
ATAGGCTCGCCGGGCTCGGCGCGGTCGACGCGCACCCGGACGACGGGTGCCTTGGAGGCGCCGGCGACCTCGACGTCGACGATGTCCGCCCCGTGGGCGGAAGCCTTGGCCTCGAGGGCCTCCAGAAGCCGCGACCTGATGTCCTTGTCAGCCATGGCCCACCTTCCCAAAAAAAGGAAGCGGGGCGACGAACGCTCCCACTTCCCGATTGAACTGCATGTTTACCGTTGTCAGTATGGCATGGGCCGCCGATGACCGTCAAGTCTCCACAAACGGGGGTCAGGACTCCACCCGGTAGGCAGGGACGTAGGTCTGCGGGTCGTAGAACGTCAGGAGCCGGCCCACGTCGTCGAAGGCCCTGGTGACCGTGTGGACGTCGTCGGACGTCACGCCCCGGTAGCCCTCGCCGAAGGACGTCCAGTCCCAGTGCACCGACACACGGGCCTCGGCGGAGGAGCCGTCGTCGGACACGTCGATAGAGGCGGAGTTCACCGACCGCGGCAGCGACTGGATCCGGGCGTCCACACCCTCGTGGCCGCCGGCGGCCTTGACCATACCGTACCAGACGTCGTGGGCGCTCCTGCCGGCGAAGGCCGACTCCGGCGAGAGGAGCGCCGAGAGCGCGGAGCCGATGGAGTCGTCGGGGGACGCGGCGTCGTACACTGCCGCGACGGCCTTCTCCGCCGTTGCCTGGGAGAGGCTCTTGCGCTGGGACACCACGCCGATCCTCACCTTATCGCCCGGCTTGACGGCGGTCCCCGCCGCCGGTTCCACCGAGACGACGGTGCCCACGGCCTTGCCGTCCTCGTGGGGGACGCTCACGACCTCGTAACCGAGCCCCGCCTCGGAGAGGGCCGCGACGGCCTCCTGGCGGGTCTTGCCCATGACGTCGGGAACGCGCGGCAGCCTGGTAACGTAGAGGGTGACGGCGGTGTCGCCCACCACCTCGCGCCCCGCCTCGAGCGACGCCCCTTGGACCCGTCCGTCCTCCCCATCGCCCGTGCGCTCCTCGACGGTGTAGGGGATGGCCGCCCCGTC
>CBCSOI010000232.1:0-3269 GCA_965141595.1 uncultured Atopobiaceae bacterium
GGGGTCCTGGGCGTACATCGAGGGCGCCCGCATTGCCTTGTACATCGAAATGCCTCCTAGCGTGGAAAAGACAGGGACGCCCCGAGTCTACGACCGACGTCCCCGCACCATCCCTCGTTTTCCCGTCATGTGAGACATCCGAAATATCTGAACAAATCCTGACACAGGCACAAGGAGGGGAGCGCGCTATCATAGGGGACCTGAACGAACGTTGAACGAGAGGGGTGGGTTCGCGGTGACGGCGGCCTACGTGCCATCTCCCATACGCCGTGCGCTGCCCGCTGCACTGCCCGTCATGCTCGGCTACGTGGTCATCGGTATTCCCGCCGGCATCCTCGAGGCCGAGGTCGGCCTGGAGCCGTGGGTGGTCTTCATGCTCTCGTGCACGTACTACTCGGGGGCGGGTCAGTTCATGCTGCCCAACCTGTGGCTCGCGGGCCAGGGCTTCTGGTCCATCGGCGCGTCGATCTCGATGGTCAACATGAGGCAGCTCCTGTACTCGGCGGCCTTCGCCCCGCGCATGGCACCCGTTCCCAAGCCCCTCAAGGCGCTGTTCGCGGCCACCGTCACCGACGAGTCGTTCGGCGTGAACATGGAGCGGTTCGCCTCCGACCCCTCGTGGGACGTCGCCTGCGCCACGGCGGTGAACGTCCTCTCCATGTTCTCGTGGGCCACGGCCAACGCCGTCGGCGCCGCCGTGGGGGACGCCCTCGCCATGCCCACCGACGTCGCGAGCTTCGCCATGACGTCCATTTTCGTCTGCCTGCTCCTGACCCAGGAGTTCTCCCGTCCCGCGGTCGCGTGCGCCGTCACCGCCGCCGCCGTGTTGGCCCTCTGCAAGGTTGTGGGCGCCGGCGGCATCGCCGTGGTCGCAGGCGCCGTCGCCGGGGTGGCCGCGGCCATGGCCGTCGGGGGCGCGGGGGAGTCCCGTGCCGGCGAGGGCGGTGGGGCGTAATGGATGTAGCGCTCTTCTGGCCCCTGTACGCCATCATCCTCGCCACCATGCTCGCCTGCCGGTGCGTCCCCATGTTCGCCCTCGGGTCCCGGGAGCTCTCGCCCCGGGTCCGGCAGGCCCTGGAGACGATCCCCGTGGCGGCGTTCGCGGCCCTCGTGGCCAACGACCTGTTCCAGCCGGACCTCTGGGCGCAGGGCCCTGCGGCCTGCGTGGTGCCGCTCCTGTCTGCCGCCGTCGTGGCCGTCTGCGCGGTGCGCACGCGGTCACTGGCGCTCTGCGCCGGCGTGGGTGTTGCCGCATATCTCGTGCTGAGCATCGCGCTCTAATGTGGGTGTCGGCGTCACGAGGGAGCGGTTCGTATCTCTCTACTTTACATAACATATATTATCCGAGATTGAGGGGGAGTGACGAGCCGGGCGCCACGGGGCCCTCCCGGCGACTGCTACCATGGGGTGTCTGACTCTTGAACCTGCCGGGTCGCCGCAGGCACCCTCACGTGAACGGAGACTCCCGATGAACACCATCTCCTGCGACGTCTGCGTCGTCGGTTCCGGTATCGCCGGGCTCTGTGCCGCCGTCGCGGCAGCCGAGGCGGGCGCGTCGGTGACCCTCGTCTGCGAAGGTGCCGTCTGCTCCGGCTCGAGCTTCGCCGGCACCACCTGGGGCCTCGGCATGGTGGGTCCCCGGACGCCCGCGCCCGCGGATGTGGAGGGCTTCATCCGTGCCGTCCAGGCCCCCGGTGGCTCCAAGGCCCAGGATGCCTATGTGCGAGCCCTCGGCACCGGGTTCCACGGCGCACTGGAGCGGTTCCGTGCCATGGGGGCGGTCGTCGAGGACGTCGAGCCCGGACATGAGGGCGACCGCGCCTACGTACCGTGCTTCGGCACCGAGGTCCAGGACTGGCACGGGTTCCACGCCTTGGCCTCGGTCCAGGGTCTCCGTAACAGGTTATGTAAAGTAGGGGTCAAGGTCGTCCACCATGCCGAGGTGGCATCCCTGCTCCGTGACCCCGTCGGCGGCTCGGTGGCCGGGGTCCTGGCCTTCGTCGGGCCCGAGAAGTCGCCGCTCGTCGTGCGCGCCGGGGCCAGCGTGCTCGCCACGGGCGGGGCGGCAGCGGCCCTCTCCCCCACCCTCGCGAGCCCCCACGCGCGGGGGACCGGCCTCGTCATGGCCCGGGATGAGGGCGCTACCTGCGGAAACCTCGGTTACGGGCAGGTCATGGCCGGCATCGTGGCCAAGGGCCGCCCTGCCGTCTTCAACGAGAAGGTGTGGGGTCTCACGAGGCTCCTCAAGGACGGCGAGGACGTCTTCTCCCTCGCCGGGGTCTCCCCCGCCCTGGCCCGGGAGGCGCTGGATGCCCACTCATGGCACGGCCCCTACTCGAGGCAGCGCGTGTCGCGCCTCGTGGAGGAGTCCGTCGCGGCCGTGGGCGGCGCGTGCGACGCCGTCGTCGAGCGCCCCGAGGGGGAGGTCCAGCCGTTTGTCGCCACCTATATGGATTGGCTCGAGGAGACCCATGGCCTCTCGTGGGGCGAGCCCATGCCTCTGGCCCTGTTCCATCAGGCTTCCAACGGCGGCGTCCGCTGCGACCCCGACGGCTGGACCCGCGTGGCGGGTCTCTACGCGGCGGGCGAGGTGGCCCCCGTTTTCGCCGTCGACAGGCTCGGCGGCATCGCGAGCGCCACGGCCATGGTGTTCGGCCTGGCGGCGGGCGAGGCGGCTGCGCGACACGCCGTGGCGCACCGTTCCGTGAACCGTGCCCTGTGCTTCCGGGGAGAGGGCGGCGAGCCGCGGCCGGTGGAGTCACTGGAGGGGCTTTCCCCGATCGAGTCGGCCTCCCTCGGCGACGCACTCACCGGGCGTCTCCGGACCGCCGCCCACGACCTCGTGCGTGCCGCCATGGACGAGGCGGGCTCGCCCTTCTAGCCGTCGTCCCCGTCGGATCCACCCGACGGCCCCTCGTCGGCAGGGGCCGGTTCGCGGGTGCCCCTGAGGAGGGCGTGGATGCGGTCGTGGAGCTCGGGTGCGAGGTCCGAGTCCATGACGAAGAGCACCTGGTCTGCCGCCTCCAGGGTGAGGTCCGGGCTGGGAACGACCCGGCGCCCGCAGCGCTCGACGATGGCCGGTACGCAGCCGCCCGGGAGCGCCAGGTCGGCGAGGCGACTGCCCTCGGCAGGGGACCCGAACGCCACACAGACGACCTCAGTGAGCACCGACCTCCCGTGCATGGGGGACCCGTTGTCGCAGCGGCCCGCGACCAGGGGCTGCAGCAGGTGCTCGTAGTAACCCTCGGTCTTGGTGAGGTTGGCGACCA
>CBCSOI010000233.1:0-3261 GCA_965141595.1 uncultured Atopobiaceae bacterium
AACCACTCCGGGTGGGCGGCCGAGAAGCTCGTCTGGGGCACGCCGGCCGCGGCACCCATGCCGCCGTAGAGCAGGGCCGAGCCGAACGTGACGCCGAGCGCCATGCCCAAGGTCCTGAAGAGTGCGGCGATGGAACTCGCAAAACCCAGCTGGCCCTCCTCGACGCTGCCCATGACGAGGGAGTTGTTGGGGGCCTGGAAGAGGCCCACGCCCACGCTGACGAGACCGAGCACGCACACCACGAGCCAGAGCGGCGTCGCCAACCCGAGGAACGCCACGGCAGCCAGGCCCGCGGCGTAGACCGTGAGGCCCACGGCCGTGGGGCGCCCGCAGCCCACCCTGTCCGACAGGGCGCCGGCCACCGGTCCGAGGATGCCCGAGACCACCGGCATGACCATGATGGCCAGGCCCGCCGCCGCGGCGTCGAGCCCGCGGGCGTCCTGCAGGTAGAACGGCACGATGTACTCGCTCATGCCCACGGCGAGGAAGCTCGCGAACAGGGTGGCCAGGGTCACGTCGAACGCCGGGTTGCGGAAGCTGTCCAGGCAGACCAGCGGGTCGGCGCACCGGCGCTCGCGCACGACGAAGGCGCAGAGCAGGGCCGCGCCGCAGGCAAGCAGGGCCGCGGTGGCGGGCGACGGGTGCGTGGTGACGAACGTGAGACCCGAGGTGAGGGTGAGCACGGCCGCAGCCACGAGGACGGCGCCCGCCGTGTCGAAGGGGCGGCCCGAGGGCGCGGGGGCGTCGTCGGGCAGCGTGGCACGGCCCAACGCCAGGCAGAGCACGCCGAACGGCACGCCCATGGGGAAGACCCAGTGCCAGCCGGCCGTGGTGACCACGACCCCGCCCACCGTGGGGCCGCACATGAGCCCCAGCGAGACGGCCGTGGCCACGACCCCCAGCGCGCGGCCGCGCTCGTCGGACGGGAACGCCTCGGTCACGATGCCCATGTTGGTGGCCAGCGCTAACCCGGCGCCCACGGCCTGCACGGCGCGCGCGGCGATGAGGGGGACGAGCCCCTGGGCGAGGCCGCACAGGAGCGAACCCACCGAGAACACGAGGACACCCGCCTCGAAGAAGCGGACCTTGCCCAGACGGTCGCCCAAGGCGCCCACCACGGGCATGACGGCGCACATGACGAAGAGGTACGCCGTGGACACCAGCTGCACCTCGTCCATGGCCACCCCCAGATCCCGCTGGATGGAGGGCATGGCCACGTTGACGGTCGAGGCGTTGAGCGTGGACATGAACGACATGATCGCCACCGTGCCGAGCACGGCCCAGCGACTGCCAGCGGCCTTGACCATAACGACCCCTTCCACAGGAAAACCCGCCATCACCGCTGAAGCGATGATGACGGGTTCGCATCCGTTACCCCGGGCCTGCGGCCCGGCCTTGGGACCAGTGTAGGGCGGGTCCCCTTAGAAGTCCACGTCGATGTCGTAGTAGACGCACTTGAGGAGCTTCTCCATCTCCTCCTGCGTGGGGATGCGGGGGTTGGAGCCGGTGCAGGCGTCGCCGATGGCGAGCTCCGCCACCTGGGGCAGCTTCTCCAGGAACTCGGCCTCGTCGATGATGGAGGTCTCGGCCGGCAGGCCGCCCTCGCCGTAGTACTTGATGGCCTGCGGGATGTTGAGCTCGTCGTTCATGTGGCGCAGCTCGGCCACGAGGGAGGCCACGAGCTCCTCGGTGGTGTCGCCGGCCAGGTGCAGCCTGCGGGCGATGTCGGCGTAGCGCTCGGCGGCACGCGGGTCGCGGGCGTTGTACTGGATCACGCGGGGCAGGTACATGGCGTTGGCGGCACCGTGGATGATGTGGCCGCCGGAGAAGGCGGCGCCGGTCTTGTGGGCCATGGAGTGCACGATGCCGAGCAGGGCGTTGGAGAAGGCCATGCCGGCGAGGCACTGGGCGTCGTGCATCTGGCGACGGGCCTCCTTGTCGCCCTCGAAGGACTTGACGACCCACTCGTGGATGAGCTCGATGGCCCAGATGGCGTCGGCGTCGGTGAAGTTGCAGGCGACGGTGGAGACGTAGGCCTCGATGGCGTGGGTCATGGCGTCCATGCCGGTGTGGGCGCAGAGCTTGGCGGGCATGGTGTAGGCGATCTCGGGGTCGACCACGGCGACGTCGGGGGTGATGTTGAAGTCGGCCAGCGGGTACTTGATGCCCTTGGCGTAGTCGGTGATGACCGAGAAGGCCGTGACCTCGGTGGCGGTGCCGGAGGTGGAGGGGATGGCGCAGAACTTGGCCTTGGTGCGCAGCGTGGGGAAGCTGAACGGGGTGATGAGGTCCTCGAAGGTGGTCTCGGGGTACTCGTAGAAGGCCCACATGGCCTTGGCGGCGTCGATGGGGCTGCCACCGCCGATGGCGACGATCCAGTCGGGCTGGAACTCGGTCATGGCCGCGGCGCCGCGCATGACGGTCTCGACGGAGGGGTCGGGCTCGACGCCCTCGAACAGCATGGTCTCCATGCCGGCCTCCTGCAGGTACTTCTCGGTGCGCTCGAGGAAGCCGCCGCGGCGCATGGAGCCGCCGCCGGTGACGACGATCGCCTTGGTGCCCTTGAGGGTCTTGAGCTGCTCCAGGGCCCCCTCGCCATGGAAGATGTCGCGGGGCAGGGTGAACTGGGCCATGGGTATCCTCTCCAATCGTCGGGGGACGCGCCCCCGGACCGTGGCGGGCGCTTCTCGCCCGCGTGACTGCCGGATAGGGCGCGGCTCGCGCCGCGCAACCGGTTGCCATTCTAAACCTTCGCCGGACCGCTTTCAGTCAGCGTGCACCTACCGAAAAGAGAGGTGCATACCGTCGGGGAAGGCCTATACTAGATAATCCTTTATCAGTCGGACTGGCTGGCTCCACCGATGCCTCCCTAGCGGATGCGCTCCACCGTGACCTGCGATGCGAGCTCGTCGACGCGGGCGAAGTCGCCGAGGCCGGGGCAGAGGGCCACGTTGGCCCCGGTGGCCATGGCGCGCACGAGGGCCCCCTCCACGTTGGAGCGGTTCTCGTACCAGGCCGAGAGGAACGCGCCCAGGGTGCCGTCGCCCGCGCAGGCCGTCTGGAACGGCACGATCCTGGCGGCGCCGCACCTCCACACGCCCTCGCCGTCGGTGAAGTAGGCACCCTTGCCCCCCATAGTGAGCAGGACGTTCTTGGCGCCGGCGGCCACGACCTCGTCGAGGGCGGCCACGGCGCTGGCGTCGTCGGTGACGTCCAGGCCGAAGATCTCCCTCAGCTCGTCGTCGTTGGGCTGGATGAGCA
>CBCSOI010000234.1:0-3255 GCA_965141595.1 uncultured Atopobiaceae bacterium
CCCGTCGGCACGCCGCCGGCGGGGCGCCCTGTCTGTTCGGCGCCCCTGGGGCGGGGGGGCGCTCAGGCCGCCTTCCCGGGGCGCCTGACCCGGGCCTTGCCCCGCTTGGGCGCGTTCTGACGGGCGAACCGCTCCAGCACCACCGTCACCCAGCTGGAGACGAGCAGCGGCTGCAGCACGAGGTTGATGTTGGCGGGCGTGAGGGCGATGGAGAGGAACGCCTGCAGCCCCTCCGGGCGCCCGAGGCGCGCCACGCTGGCGAACCCCTCGAAGAAGCACTGGTAGACCACGCAGAAGATGGTCAGCCACTGGATGATGTACTCGAAGATCTGGTACTCGTCGGTGCCCATGCGCACCCAGCCGAATCGCCTGGAGAGCAGCCGTCGCAGCTCGTACTGGGCGATGGCGGTGAGGAACACCAGCAGGAAGATCGCCAGCATGAGGGTGCCCCCGGAGAGCCGCCCGTCGTCGGTCACGAGGAGGTCCACCGCGGCCCGCGCGGGGCCCGGCAGCCGGGTAGCGGCCCAGACCAGGGCGGCCATGGCGCCCATGACCAGGGCGTTGCCCACCATGACGGCGCAGAACTCCGCCACCACGTGCAGCATGCGCCAGTGCACCTTGGGGTCGTCGCCCTGGTACATGATGCGCCCGCAGGCGTAGAGGGTTACGAGCACGATGAGTGCGCGAGCGATGACGGCCACGGGTCTCCCTTCCCACGCATCCGGTCCCGGGGCACGGCGCCCCGGGGTGCTCGTACCCACCGGACGCGGGTGAGAGGCCCCGGGTGCCTTGTGAGACAATGGCCGGTGTCCGAGGGGCGCCGACCGCGAGAGGGGGGATCCGCATGGGCAGATGCCGCTGGCACAGGCTGGGGAGGAGCTGGCCCGTGGAGGTACCCGCCGAGGGGCTGCTCCACGGCGCCGTGTCGCTCGAGCGCGGGGCGGCCGGCTGGGTGCGACCGCTGCGGTTCTTCCCCTCCCAGCTCAGGGCCTTGGGAAGCTGCGCCGCATGGCACCCGTCGCTCTACCGGGCACAGGCGCGCACCACCTCGGGCGTCGTGGTGGAGTTCGAGACCGACGCCTCGGAGTGCGCGCTCCAGATCGACGTGGACCCCGAGCCCCGCACCACCACGGCGCAGATCGAGCTCGCCGCCGGCGGCCCCACCGACGACCCGTTCGACGGCGTCTCGGCCACGGTGGACGGCCGGCCCGTGGCGCCGTGCATGCCCCCGGAGGGCCCCGTGGAGCTCGTGGTGGACCTCGCCGGCGAGGACGGCGAGCCCACGCTGCCGGGGTTCGACCCGCGCCGCCGCGTGCGCATCCACCTGCCGGCCCTGAGGGGCTGCACCGTGGGCAGCGTGCTCTGCGACGGCACATACGTGGACCCCGTGGCGCCGCGGCCCACCCTCCTCGTGCTGGGGGACTCCATCTCCCAGGGCTTCCTCGCCGGCGACCCGGCCTGCACCTGGCCGGCCCTCGTGGCGGCCGACAAGGGCCTCGACCTCGTGAACCAGGGTGTGGGCGGCCTTGTCTTCCAGCCCACGGCCCTCATGGGTCTCGGCGCCCTCGAGGCGCCGGACACAGTGTGGGTGGCCCTCGGCCCCAACTACCGCTTCGAGGGGTGGTCCGGCACCGTCGTGGCCCGCGAGGTCGCCGCCTACATCGACACCGTGTGCGCCCTCTGGCCCGAGGCCCGCATCTTCTGCGCCACGCCGACGCCCCACGACGAGGACGCCTACCCTACGGCCCGCGGCGCCGCCTACGGCACGGTGCCCGGCCTCATCGCCGACGCCTGCGCCCGCCACCCGGAGGCGACCCTCGTGGACGGCCTCGAGCTCCTCGAGGACCGCGCCCGGTACTTCGCGGACGCCGATCACCCTTCGGCCCGCGGCGCCCGGCTCATGGCCCTGCGCATCGGGCGCGTCATGGCAGGCGAGCCGCCCATCGACACCATGGCGGCCAAGAAGGCCCGCCGCGCGGCCCGGCAGGCCCTCGCCGCCCGGGAGGAGGGCCCCGGACCCTGCGACCTGCCGCCGGAGGGCACCGAGCCCATCGACCTCGCCGCGCTGGCGCCGGCCGTGCCCTGCCACCTGGAGCCGTTGGCCCCGGCGTCGGTGGGGGACGGCCCCGGGGGCTCCGTCGCCGTAGCCGGGTCGGGGGAGGGAGAGGGAGTCGTGGAGGAGCGGGCCGTGGACGAGCGCGTGGACGTGGACGTGGACGAGGCCGCTGGGGCGCCGGACGGGACCATGGGCGCCGACGGGGCGCCGGAGGGCGCCGACGCCGCCGTGCCCGGGGCGCCCGCCCTGGGACGGGCCTTGGAGGACCGGTTCAACGCCATCTGCGGGTCGCTGCCCGGACTCGACGCCGAGGGCCGCGCCGCGGGGCAGGCCTACCTCGCCGGGACGCACGCCCTCTACCACGGGTCCCCGCTCAGCTGGGCCTTCACGCCCAAGCTGTTCACCGCCGAGGGGGAGTGCCTGCTCGCCGCCGCCGCGGAGACCATGTACCGCATCATGGTCAAGACGCTCGCGGCCTTCCGCTCGGACCCGGCGGTGCGCGCCGCCTTCGGGCTGCCGGCCGACGTGGAGCGCCTTTGCCTCATCGAGGACCACTTCCCCTGCCCGGTCCCCGTGGCCCGCGTGGACGTGTTCCTGAACGAGGACACCGGGGAGTACTGGTTCTGCGAGCTCAACTGCGACGGATCGGCGGGCATGACGGCCACCGACGAGGTCTCCCGTGCCGTGGCCCTGAGCCCCACGTTCTCCGCGCTCGAGGCGGAGCGCCCCGGCCTCGAGCCCTTCTCCGTGGTGGACGCCTGCACCCGCGAGGTCCTGGACTGCTACGGCGCCTGGGACCGCGCCGGGACCGGCCCCTTCCCGGCCGAGCGGCCGGCCCTGGCCGTCGTCGACTACCTGGAGTCGCTCTCCCGCGACGAGGCCGAGGACTTCGTGGGCCGGTTCGCCGCCCTGGGCGTGGACGCCCGCATCACGGACATCCGCGACCTTACGGTCGACGAGGTGGACGGCGTGTGGCGCCTCGTGGACGGGCGCGGCCCCGTCGACTGCGTGTGGCGCCGCGTGGTGGTCTCGGAGATGATGGGAAAGCCCTGCGACGGCGCCGACGCCCTGGTCCTGGCCGCCGAGGAGAACCTGGCCTGCGTGGTGGGCGGCTTCTCCACCTGGCCCTGCGCCACCAAGAACGTGTTCGCCTTCTTCCACGGCCCGGGGGCAGCCTCGGTGCTGGACGCCGGGGAGCT
>CBCSOI010000235.1:0-3235 GCA_965141595.1 uncultured Atopobiaceae bacterium
CCGTGGGCTCGAAGGGGGTCTCGGGCATAGCGAGGGCGACCGTCGGGGCCTCGGCACGGCTCTCCGAGTATGCCGCCAGGGCGGACGCGAGCAAAGGGTCGCCGAGGGCGCTGTTTCCTGCCACGGGGCACCACTCCCTCCAAAAACGTATTAAACTTGTCCCAATAGGTGCCTGAGTGTCATCGCGGGAGGTCCCATGAGGGGGAAGACCCACCTTGCCTGCGGCGTCGCCGCCGTCTTCACGGCCGCTTCCGTGGCCGCCCACGCCGGCGGGTCGCCGGAGCCCGCCCTCTGGGGAGGGGCCCTGTTCCTGGCGGGCTGCGTGGCCCCCGACCTCGACACGCCGGACTCTGCGGTCTCCCACAGCCTTCCCTGGCTCCATCGGGGCCTGGCGCTTCTCGGGGTGCGCCACCGCACCCTTACCCACTCCCTCGTGGGCGTCGCCTTCTGCGCGGCCGTCTGCTGGGCCCTGGTGGCGACGTCCCCTGAGGCCCTCTGGCTCTGGCCGTGGTTCCCGGCCGGGTGCCTCTTCCACGTGTTTCTCGACTCCCTGAGCGACGCCGGGGTCCCCTGGCTCTGGCCCGGGGGACGGTCGCGGAGCATCCACGGGCGCACCGTGGTGCCGGGCCATGCCGGCCTCTACCGCGTCGGGGCCCTCTCGGAGTACGTGACGGCCGCCGCCGTCTGCGCCGCCGTGGTCCTGTCTGTCCCGGTCTGGGACCTCATCATTGAGACGATGCCGGCTCTCTGAGGCGGCCATCGCCCCTGGACCTCCGCGAGTGCCTCCGCCGGCGCCTCCCGGTGCCGGCAGGGGGGCGGGGGAGGGGACCTGAGCCCCTCAGCGTCCCAGGCCCTTCGGCCCCCGGATCCTCGACGTTGCCCGGAGGGCGCCCTCGCGGCGCTGGCGGATCTCCTCCGAGGCGGCCTTGGTCTCCCTCTGGAACGCCATGGCCCTTCTCGCGAGCTCCGCGTCGGTGATGGCCTTGGGGTTCTCGACGAGCTTCGGGGCCCGCATGAGTTTCTTTGAAAAGCCTTGGTGGACCTGGCAGTACGTCGCGAGTGCCTTCCTTGCGTCGACCCCCATCAGCCTCTCGAAGCCTTTTGGAACGGCGTCGAACAGGGCCCTGTTGGGGTCGCCGGCGGCCTTGGTTGCGAATCCAGAGGGGCTGATCCCTTGGGCCCCGATGGTCAGGACCAGGTGGAGCCCCGGGTTCCTTCGGCTGTCTATCGGCAGATAGACCCTGGGGGCGCCTTCGTCCATGAGGACATGGACGTCCTGCCCAAGGTGGGCCGCGAGACGGATGGGGAGGGCCTCCTCGTAGGGGGCGCTGCGGAACCTTCGGGAGGCGCAGATCGCCGCCTCCAGGTCGATCTCGGCTCGGGGGTCTTTCTTGTTGAACTGGGGGTATGCCGTGAGGATCGCCACCCGGTTCGAGGCGGGGTCTGGGCGCACGAAGACCACCTTGGCCTTCTGGGCCTTCAATGCCCGAAGCCTGCCGTTCTTCCACTGGAGGCCGATGCCGCAGTTCGTCTTTCGGACGTCAAGGAAGGCTCTGTCCGTCGAGGGAGGTCCGGCGATTATCCGGTACACCGAGCCGATCTGCTCGCAGGCGTCTTCTATGACCTCCGAGGCGACGGCTCGGTTGGCAAACACCGAGGACTCCCGTTTGGACTCCGGGGCGAAGAGGCGGTCGGCGGCGTCGGCCAAGGTGCCGACATGGATGAAATGGTGGGAGACGGAGGGGTCGATGAAGCGGTCCGACGGCCGCCCTCCGCCTCTAGGCATTGTCGGGGTTGTCGGCGCTTATGGCCCACTCTTCCTCGGTGTAGCCCTTGAACCCATACTCGTTGTCGATCCAGGCCCTGCACTCCTCACTGGCACAGATCTTCTCGATGAGGTCCTCGACGAGGTGTCGGGGGGCGTCGGTCTCGACGTAGTAGGGCATGTGGGTGAAGCCCCACTCAGGCCACTGGCGCCACGCCATCTCCGGCCTGCCCTCGTTGTTCGTTGCGTGGCCACCCTCCCGGTAGCTGTAGACGCTCGAGTTCGGGTAGCCGATGCGCTGGAGGTTCCTCTGGATGAGGTCGGCGAACTCCATGGGCGCCACGAGGCGCCAGGGCTTCTCAGCCTTGCCCCCGGCCTTGATGTCGATGACGGGCTCAGGGAGGTCCTTGTACTTGCTGGGGCCCCGCAGCGCCTCCCGCTGACGGATGAGCTCCTGGCGCGTCTTTTCGGAGACGTCCGCAGTGAAGACCAGGGCGGGCCCGGCGGGGTCGAGCATGGGCGTGAGGGGCACGCGGTGGTCGAAGTCGATGATGGCGAGGAGCTTCTCGAAGTCCCTCCGCTCCTCCGGGCTCATGGTGTCTTCCATGGGTGTCTCTCCCTTCCTAAATGATTCCCTCGGACGCCCTCTCGGCGAGGTAGTCGTACCACTCCATGCCGCGCCTGCGGCCCTTTTTGATCTCCCGGAGCTCCGCCTCGGGAAAGGTCCTTCGGGCCACGTCGGCGCACACCGCCAGCATCTCCCCGCGGCTGCACGAGGAGGCCTCGCGGCTCTCGGCGGCCCTGTGGAGGAGCCAGCGCATGCGGCGGTACTCCCAGGAGCTTCGGTCGGCGTCCGGGACCTCCTGGCGGCGCTCCGACAGGAGCTCCAACCACTCCGTGAGGCTCTGGGCGTCGCCCTCGTGGGTCCTGGCGGCCCTGGCGCGGAACCTCGCGAGGTCCTCGGCGGTGGGGTCGCGGCGCTTCCCGGAGAGGTGCTCGGGGCAGCCCGCGTAGTCGGCCACGAGGGCGGAGACGTCGGTGCCCCTGGCGGAGGGGTCCACGGCCTTGCCGGTGAAGGTCACCCAGTGCTTCTGAAGGTACTCGTGGTCCCCGTTGGCGCTGCGGACACGCTCCGCGTCCACGTCGAGGTGCCCCGCCAGGTCGCCCGCGTCGAACACGAGGTGGAGCCCGCGGCCAGACAGTGAGGCCTCGCCGTAGAGCCAGGGGGCGGCCATGAGGGCGTCGACCACGGAGGGGTCGCAGCCGGGCTCGATGTCGGCGACGAGGATGCCGGCCTCGGCCACATCCAGGCGGAACGCCACGGGCGACCCCGCGGGCACGGCGTCAAGGAGCTCAGGGAGGTCCCAGCAGTCCGTGGCGTCGCCGTGGCGGTTGCCGCGGAGCCTGAAGTCGCCCCAGGAGCCCATGTCCACGGGGATCTTCGGCTTGCCGGGCATGGTGGCGCACCAG
>CBCSOI010000236.1:0-3197 GCA_965141595.1 uncultured Atopobiaceae bacterium
TGAGGAGCTCGTTCTGGGTGGCGCAGGGCAGCGCGACGTCGCACGGCACAGACCACACGCCGCGACCCTCGTGGTAGGCGGCGCCGGGGCGGGCCTCCGCGTAGGCGGTCAGACGCTCGCGACGGACCTCCTTGACGTCCTTGAGGAGCTCGACGTCGATGCCGTCGGGGTCGTGGACCCAGCCGGTGGAGTCGGAGCAGGTGACCACGGTGGCGCCGAGGGACTGGGCCTTCTCGATGGCGTAGATGGCCACGTTGCCGGCGCCGGAGACCACCACGGTCTTACCCTCAAGGGAGTCGCCGCGGTCGGCCAGCAGCGTCTGGACGAAGTAGACGAGGCCGTAGCCGGTGGCCTGGGTGCGGCAGAGGGAGCCACCGAAGGAGAGGCCCTTGCCGGTGAGCACGCCGGAGAACTGGTCGCGGATGCGCTTGTACTGGCCGAAGAGGTAGCCGATCTCGCGGCCGCCCACGCCGATGTCGCCGGCAGGGACGTCGGTGTCGGGGCCGATGTGGCGCTGAAGCTCGGTCATGAACGACTGGCAGAAGGCCATGACCTCACGGTCGGACCTGCCCTTGGGGTCGAAGTCCGCGCCGCCCTTGCCGCCGCCCATGGGCAGGCCGGTGAGGGAGTTCTTGAAGATCTGCTCGAAGCCCAGGAACTTGAGGATGCCGAGGTTCACGGACGGGTGGAAGCGCAGGCCGCCCTTGTAAGGCCCGATGGCGCTGTTGTACTCCACGCGGTAGCCGCGGTTGACCTGCACCTTGCCCCCGTCGTCGACCCAGGGGACGCGGAACATGACCACGCGCTCGGGCTCCACGATGCGCTCGAGAAGGCTGGAGGCCTCGTACTCGGGGTGGGCGTCGACAGCGGGCTCGATGGACTGCAGGACCTCGGTGGCCGCCTGCACGAACTCGGGCTGCTCGGCGTAGCGGTCCTTGAGCTCGGCGATGACACGCTCTGTATAAGACATGGGGCTCCTCTCGTGCACTGCGCTGTACGGCGATGACTGATATGCCTTCCAGAAGAGGATAGGGAGGGACGAAAACGGCCCTGCGGGATGGCCCGGTTCCGGTAACAGGATGGATACGGCGGCCCGACGCCGGCGCCGCGCTATACTCGGTGACGCGAACGGGGCGTGGCGCAGCTTGGTAGCGCATCTGCTTTGGGAGCAGAGGGTCGCTGGTTCGAATCCAGTCGCCCCGACCACACATGAGGCAGGTGCCGGCGAAAGCCGGTGCCTGCTGTTTTTTACGCCCGTGTAGCGGTTGTCACAGCTTCGCGCAACATAAGTTTCCGTAGATTTTACCCGCATTCAGGACGGTTTGAGCCGTACACTGGCCCATGGTATGAACCCCCGAGACCTAAGGAGAGAGCATGGACCGTCTGAAGGACAAGGTCGCGATCGTCACCGGATCCACCAGCGGCATCGGCAAGGGCATCGCCAGGATGTTCGCCGCCGAAGGCGCCCGCGTGGTGGTCTGCGGCCGCCGGGAGGAGCGCGGCCAGGCCATCGTCGACGAGATCGCCGCCGCGGGCGGCGAGGCCATGTACCACTTCCTGGACGTCACCAAGCCAGAGACCGTGGACGCCCTGCTCGCCGACACCGAGGCCGCATGGGGCGGGATCGACGTCATGGTCAACAACGCCGCCGGCATGGCCCTCAAGGACGGCCGCGTGGACGAGCTCACCCTCGAGGACTGGGACGCCGTCTTTGCCAGCGACATCCGCTCCACGTTCTACTGCACCAAGCAGGTGCTCCCCTACCTGCGCAGGAACGGGGGCGGCTCCATCGTCAACATCGGCTCCATGGCCGCCTGCGCCGGCGACCTGGGCTCCACCGCCTACGCCTGCGCCAAGGCCGGCGTGGACATGCTCACGGAGTACACCGCCCTGCAGTACGGCAAGGAGAACATCCGCTGCAACTGCGTGCGCCCCGGCCTCGTCGTCACCGACGAGAACGCCGGCCGCGTGCCCGACGCCCTGAAGCAGATCTTCCTCGACAACATCGAGGTCACCCGCTACGGCTCCCCGGAGGACATCGCCGGCATGTGCGTGTACCTCGCATCCGACGAGAGCGGCTACTTCACCGGCCAGGTGGTCACGGTGGACGGTGGCCTGAACGCGCACGTGCCCACCGTGGCGCAGTTCCGCGCCATGGCCTCGCGCACCTGGTAGCGCTGGGAAGTCCGTGATTCTCGGGCCGGCACCGGTGCGCTACGCTATACTTCACTCGTTTGCGGGCGTAGTTCATCGGTAGAACCTCAGCCTTCCAAGCTGATGAGGCGGGTTCGACTCCCGTCGCCCGCTCCAGACGACAGGCGCGGGGCGTCCCGGCAACGGGGCGCCCTTTTCCATGGGGAGGGGCCACGGGACGGGGCATCCAGATGTCATTTTGGTCGGGCACCTGGGGTGTCCCACTGGTCGGTGTCCCGCCACCCGGACACCTTTGTCCCGGCGGCATGGGGCGGCGCGCGGCCGGGACACCCACGGGAGGCGGCCCACCGAGCAGAGAGAGGGTCCCGCGGAGAGGCGGCTCACATGTTTGGTGGTTTTCTCCTCGGCCGGGCCGCAAAACCACCAAACATCGCGATGTTTGGTGGTTTAGATCAACTACCGTACCGAAAAGCACCAAACATCCGGGAGCCTTCGAGACTCTCCTCCTTGCTGAGGGTCCGGGGAGCCTTCGGGGTTCTCCTCCTTACTGAGGGTTCGGGGAGCCTTCGCGACTCTCATCCTTACTGAGGGTTCGCCGATCCGCAGCGTGCCGCCACAGCCGCCGTGGCCGCCCTGAAACATCAACGGCGCACTAGAGCGAGCGACACGTGCCACCGCCCACCTTGCCGCATGCCAGACGGCCCAGGCACCTCCATCACGCGGGCGCCGGATGGCATGCCAACCGCCCATCGGAGCCGCCGCCTCCCGTCCCGCAAGAAACCGGCGCCCATGACGGGTAGCATTGACCTGCGCCGCGCGCACGCGGCCCTCCCCCGCCCTCGAGACCGGAGCCACCATGAAGAGCAAGCTCGGACGCACCCTCGTCATCGCCAACCCCGCGGCCCACAGCGGCAAGGGGGCGGGCGCCGCGGACTTCGTCGAGCGGTTCCTCCAGAGCTACGGCAACGCCACCTCCGGCTTCAAGGTCGTGCGCACCGGGAGGCCCGGCGACGCCCGCAGGCACGCTTCGAAGGCGGCCGGCT
>CBCSOI010000237.1:0-3183 GCA_965141595.1 uncultured Atopobiaceae bacterium
AGTTCTGGCGCTGCAACCACTGCGGCAACATCTTCTACACCATCCAGGACGGCGGCGTGACGCCGGTGTGCTGCGGGGAGCCCATGGAGCTCCTCGTCGCCGACTCCACCGACGCCGCCACCGAGAAGCACGTCCCCGTCGTCACCCGCAAGGGCGAGGACATCGTGGTGCACATCGGCTCCGCCGACCACCCCATGCTCGACGAGCACTACATCCAGTGGGCCGCCATCGTGGACCCCGAGGGCAACGTCATGATCAAGTACCTCAAGCCCGGCGAGGCCCCCGAGCTCACCTTCAACGGCAAGGGCATCGAGCACGGCACCGCCTATGAGTACTGCAACCTCCACGGCCTGTGGAGGCACGATTTCTAAGCCGCGCCACCCTCCGGTGCGCATGACGTGACGGGGGCGCCTGGCCACCTGTCACGCATCCTATGGCGATCATGATGAGAGGCCCCGGTGGCGAGCGCGCCGCCGGGGCCTCTCTGCCTCGCCGGGGGCGACAGTGGCCCGAGGCGGGGCGCCGCGTGACAGGGGTGCCTGGATCATCTGTCACTTCCAAGCGGGGCCGCCGCCGCAACGGCGCCCTGCAGGGCCGCCCTGCAAGGCCCCTCTGGCGCGGGCCCGCGTTGCCGTGCGCCCTCCAACGCATTTTTGCCGCAAGGGGGCCTTGGAGGGCGGCTTTCGGCACGCGAAGGCGCCCCGGTGCGCGACCCGCCGCCCCGCAGCGGGCCCCTGCCGCAACGCCCCGTTGCAGGGCGCCCCTACAGGGCGGCCCCGCCGCACGCCTTCCCTACAGGGAGGCCCCGCCGCACGCCGCGCCCCTCGCACGCCGCCGCGGCCCCGGACCGGGGCGGCCCCGCGTCGCCGGCGAGGTGGGACAAAAGTGTCCGGGTGATGGGACAAAAGTGCCCGACCGTTGGGACAAAAGTGTCCGGGTGAATGGCCCCGCCCAGGGCCCCGACGGCAGCGGTGGATACGTCTATGTATGGCGGGACCTCCTCAATTCCATTGGGCGCTATCACGCGGTTTGCGCCCGTGGGGTATGCTTGGGGCCGAGGGAGGGAGGCTATCCATGAAGATCGCCATTGCCCAGATGAACGCGACCATGGGCGCCTTCGACGACACCGTCGAGAGGGTGCTCGCCCACGACCGCGCGTTCGCGCGCCAGGGGGCCGACCTCGCCGTGTACCCGGCCTGCGTGCTCACCGGCTACGACCCCCAGACCCTGCTCAACGCCGAGGGGTTCCAGGCGGACGTCGCCGCGGCCCTCGACAGCCTCGCCGACGGGTGCTCGGTGCCGTCGCTCGTGCCCTTCGTGTTCGAGTTCGCCGGTGCCCCGGTGCCCGAGGTGGCCTACATCCACGAGGGGCGCATCGTGCCGCTGCGCATGGCCTCCTACCTCGCCAACGTCAACGCCCGCGGGTCCATGCCCGTGGAGGAGCCCGCCGTGCAGTTCCAGCTGGGCGACACGGACTTCGGCGTGGCGTTCGACTTCGCGGGCCTGGACGCCTACTCCCAGGGGGCCGAGAACGCGGACGTCATCGTCTACCTGCCCTTCGAGGGCTACAACACCGACGACGAGGCCACGTCCATGGCCAGCTCCGTGGGCGACGGCTTCTACCTCCAGGACGCCACGCGCGCCAACAGCTGGCTCGTGGCCGTGAACTCCGTGGGGGCCCAGGACGAGATGGCCTACGCCGGAGGCTCGTTCATCCTCGCACCGTGGGGCGAGCTCGCCTGCGTGCTGCCCGCCTTCGAGGAGGCGACCGCCGTCACCGAGGTGGAGCCCCTCGCCGAGGGGCCGCTCGAGGACCCGGTGGCGCCGCCCTCGTACCACCGCATGCGCTCGCTCTGGAGCGCCCTCACGGTGACGCTCCGCGACTTCGTGGACAAGCAGGGGTGGGACGGCGTGTGGCTGCCCATGACGGGGGACCTCCTCTCCTGCGCCCTCGCGGCGCTCTCCGTGGACGCCCTCGGTCCCACCCGGGTGCACGGGCTCATCGTGCCCGTCATGGGCGGGGACGCCGTGGCCGACGCACGCCGGCTGGCCTCCAACCTGCGCATCGACTGCGAGGAGGTGCCCGCCGAGACCCTGTCGGCCGTTGGCGAGCTCCTCGGCGACGCCTCGCCGTCGCTCTGGTGCCGGTTCGCGCGCGCGGTGGCCCCGCGCATCTTCCCCGACGAGCGCCTCCTGCCGCTCACCTCGGTGGACAAGACCGCCCTCGCCGTGGGCCAGGACCCCGACGACTACCACGGCGCCCTGTTCGCGCCCTTCTCCGACGTCTACCGCACCGACCTCGCCGCCCTCGTGTCCGACCGCAACCTCAAGAGCCCGGTGGTGCCCCGCACCGTCCAGGCGCGCCTCGAGGTGCCCGCCGGGATCGTGGCCCAGCCGCGCCTGCGCTCCCGGGCCCGGGCGCTGTCGGACATCGACTCCCTGCTGCTCCGGGTCATCGAGCGCGGCGAGTCGCTCACCGACCTCGTGCGCGCCGGGACGCCGCCCGACGAGGCCCGTGCCGTGCTGTCGCGCATCATCGCCTCCGAGCTCGAGCGCCGCACCTGCCCCGTCGGCCCCGTGCTGTCGGACCGCTCCCTCGTGGAGCACCGCACGCCGCTCTCGTGCCACTGGGACGACCGCGTGCGCACCGACGAGGAGCTCGACGGCATCTTCTCCGACGACGGCGAGCCCACGGACGACGTGGCGGAGCTCATCGGGCGCTTCCAGGCCATCGCCGGCGTGGAAGCCTCGGTGCCCGACCCGGCCGAGGCCGCCATGCCCACCGACATCCGCGGCTACCTGCGCGACTTCGCCCTGGGTGGGGGCCTCTCCACCGACGGGGACGACATCTGGGGCTCGGGCCTCTTCTCCAAGAACTGAGCGCCGCCGCGCTCCCCGTGCTACACTGGTGGCTCTGTAGAACGTCTGTTCGCGGGAGGCGCGGTGGTCATTCTGGGCATAGATCCGGGCCTGGCCCACACGGGCTGGGGCGTCGTGGAGACCCGTGGCACCCTCTGCCGCGCCCGCGCCTACGGCTGCGTCACCACCAAGGCCCACGACCCGCTGCCCGAGCGCCTCGGCGCCATCCACAGCGAGCTGGCCCAGGTCATCGAGCGGTTCCACCCCACGGACGTCGCCATCGAGCAGATCTTCTTCGGCCAGAATACCAAGAGCGCCATCGCC
>CBCSOI010000238.1:0-3169 GCA_965141595.1 uncultured Atopobiaceae bacterium
GGTCTCCGGGACCGAGGGGACACCGGGAGAGGAGCGGGGGCGAGGCGGGGAGGAGGTGGTGCGGCAGAGGAGGGCGCCTGCTCCCCGCCGGGGCACACCCCAGCGGTGTCCCTTTATTACTGCAAATAACCTGTAATGCTATGCATAAGAACGGGTTTTAAGTGAATGCAGGCGTGGCCGCATGAAATTCATGGACAACTTAATACAGGAACCTTTGGCTCACCCAATCTACCACTGAAAACGAGATACCTACCGCTCGGCGCAATGCATAAGCTCTCCATAATCCGCGGGCGGCTCCGGGGTATACCTGAAAGAGTAAGACGCCCCGTGATTCTCGGCACGGGGCTTTGCGTTTAAAGGACTTATTGGGAGGACTATCATGGCTTCTGATTACAGCAAGGCCCCGGGCAAGCCCGACCGCATCGTCGTGGCCCTCGGCGGCAACGCCCTCGGCGACAACCCCTCCGAGCAGATGGAGCGCATCGACGTCGCCGCGCCCGCGCTTCTCGGCCTCATCGAGCTCGGCAACGAGATCGTCATCACCCACGGCAACGGCCCCCAGGTCGGCATGATCCAGAAGTCGTTCGCCACCGCCAACGACATCAACCGCGAGATCCCGGCCATGGACCTGCCTGAGTGCGGCGCCATGAGCCAGGGCTACATCGGCTACCACCTGCAGAAGGGCCTCGGCAACGAGATCCGTCGCCAGGGCAAGCCGTGGCACGTGGCCACCATCGTGACCGAGGTCGAGGTCGACAAGAACGACCCCGCCTTCGAGAACCCCACCAAGCCCATCGGCCAGTTCCTCACCAAGGAGCAGGCGGACGCCCAGAAGGCCGAGAACCCCACTTGGCAGTTCATGGAGGACTCCGGCCGCGGCTACCGTCGCGTCGTCGCCTCCCCGGCGCCCAAGTCCATCGTTGAGATCGGCTCCATCCGCCACCTGCTCGACGAGGAGTACATCGTCATCGCCTGCGGTGGCGGCGGCATCCCCGTGTACGAGCAGGACAACGCCCTCGTGGGCGTCGGCGCCGTCATCGACAAGGACCTCGCCGGCGAGCTGCTCGCCGAGGACTGCGACGCTGAGAAGCTGATCCTCCTCACCGCCGTGGACCACGTGGCCATCAACTTCGGCAAGCCCGACCAGCAGGACCTCGAGGACATCACCGTCGAGGAGGCCGAGAAGTACCTGGCCGAGGGTCAGTTCGGCAAGGGCTCCATGGAGCCCAAGGTCAAGGCCGCCGTCAAGTTCGCCAAGAGCCGCCCCGGCCGTGTGGCCATCATCGGCTCCCTCGAGAAGGCCCCCGAGGCCATGAAGGGCACCAGCGGCACCCGCATCCACATGTAGGCCCTGCGTCCCAGAGCGTTCCTCCCAAGGCCCCCGCACCCCGCGGGGGCCTTTTTTCGTCAACAGGTTGCCCTCATCCTTGCGTGGCTTCGGCCGTGCCCCGCCATCGCGCGAAACGGCGTCGTGACGACGGGATAGAAGACGGCAGAGGCACCCGCCGCGGAACGCAGGCGGGGCAGGAGTCGTTTTCGAGGGGGTCCCGCGCGTGGGCACACATGGATACCGTTGGAGGGCGGCCGCCGTCGTGGCCGCCGCATGCATCGCCGGCACGGGCGTCGCGGTCGCGACCCCTGCGCTGGCCGATCCCGACAGCAGCGTCGTGGAGGCGGCGGATCCGTCGCGTGTCATCTCCAACATGCGATGGACCGTGACCGGGCCCGACACGGCGACGGTCTCGTGGGACCCGGTGGACGGGGCGGTCTTCTACGACGTCCGGATCATGAGGGACGGCCGGCAGGTGGACGACGAGAAGCTCACCGTCACCTCCTACGCCTTCACCGTGACGGACCCGGGTACCTACTCCTTCGCCGTGGGCGTGGCCCAGTCGGTGGGTGGCCCGAGCTCGGCGATCACCCAGGCGCGGGACAGGCTCCTCACCGTGTCGCTCGACCCCAACAACGGTGGGGCGGTGCGGCCCGTGGCCATGCTCGTGGAGGAGGGCCGCCGCCTGACCCAGGCACCCGCGACGCCCACGTGGGGTGCCAACACCTTCCGGGGCTGGACAGACTCGCCGGCCGACGGGGCCCTCTCGCCCTCCTACGACTTCACGGGGTGGGGGTCGCAGATCATGGCCCCCACGACGCTCGTGGCCCAGTGGAAGCTCGCGGTGCCTGCCGACGTGACGTGGTCCGACGACTTCGGCAGCGTGACGTGGTCCGGCGTGGAGGGTGCCTCCGGGTACCGCGTGCGCGTGACGGGTGCGGGCGGGGACGTCCTCATGGAGCGGGACCTCCCGGCCGACGCCCGCTCGTCCGCGGTGGCACGGCCGACGGCGCCCGGCTCCTACACCGCCTCGGTGACGGCCTTGGGCGGCCGCGGCATCGCCCCGTCGGACCCCGGCACCTCTCGTGCCGTCTTCAGCGTGGACTTCGACGCGGCCGGCGGCGAGCCGGCTCCGGCGCGGGAGTTCGTGGTGGCGGGGCATGCGGCGACGCGCCCGGCAGACCCGGCCCGCGAGGGGTTCCGATTCGACGGGTGGTTCGCCCCGGGCGCGCAGGCGCCCTACGACTTCGCCGCCCCGGTGCAGGCTCCGACGACCCTCACGGCCCGCTGGGCGCCGCTGCCCTGCTCGGTGCGTCTGGAGCTCGACGGGGGCGTCTTGGACGGCCCCGACGTGACCTCCTACACCCCGGGCACCGCCGTAGACCTGCCCACGGCCACCCACGTGGGGTGCACCTTCGGCGGCTGGTACGACAACCCGGGGCTCTCGGGCTCCCCGGTGACCCGGATCGAGGCCACCGACACCGGCGACAAGGTCTTCTACGCGCGGTGGGTGCCCGACACCTACCTCGTCTACCTGGACCCCGAGGGCGGCGTGATTCTCGACCGCCGCGTCACGCACTACACCTACGGCACCGGCCTCGCGCTGCCGCAGATGGTGACGCGCCGCGGCTACACGTTCGAGGGCTGGTACGCGACGCCCGACCTCTCGGGCTCCCCGGTGGATGAGATCGCGACGGACGCCACGGGCGATAAGGCCTTCTACGCCCGCTGGCGTGCCAACGACTACGCCATCGCGTACGAGCTCGGCGGCGGCACCCTGCCGGAGGGCGCCCCGGACGGCTACGTGTACGGCGAGGGCTGCGAGCTGCCCGTTCCCAC